>VBAF01000134.1 GCA_005884705.1 Alphaproteobacteria bacterium | reverse complement strand
CCCGATCGGCGCACCGAAGCCCAGCCAGGTGTCGACCACGAAATCCTTGACGCCGGACTCGATCATGGTCGGCAGTTCGGGGAACAGCTCCTGCCGCCGCTCGCTGGTCACGGCGATCGCCTTGAGCTTGCCGGCGCGGATCAGGCTGACGACGGTCGGCATGTTGAACATGCCCATCGCCACCTCGCCGTTGACCACCGCCTGGATGCCGGCAGGCGTGGCACGATAGGGCACGTGGGTCATCTTCACGCCGCTGCGCAGCTCGAGCAGCACGCCCGACATGTGATGGCTGGTGCCGATGCCGCCCGAGGAGAAGGTGAACTCGCCGTTCTTGGCGCGGGCCTGCTCGATCACGTCGGCCACGGTCTTGGCCGGGTTCGACGGATGGAGGATCAGCACGTTGGCCACCGAGAAGTTGACCGACAGCAGGACCAGGTCCTTGAACGGGTCGTAGCCCGGACTCTTGTAGAGCCCGAGATTGTAGACCAGCAGTCCCTGCGCCACGACGCCGAGGGTATGGCCATCCGCGGGCGCGCGCGCCAGTTCGGCCATGGCGATGGTGCCGCCGGCACCGGTCTTGTTATCGACCACCACGCTCTGGCCGAGCGACTTGCCCAGCTCCTCGCCGTAGAGCCGGCCGGCGATGTCGCCGGTCGCGCCGGGCGCGTAGGGCACGATCAGGCGGATCGGCCGCGTCGGCCATTGCTGCGCTCGGACAACGCAAGGTGCAGCGAACGGCAGGGCGAGCGAAGCGGCGAGAAGCGTGCGTCTTTTCATAGCCCCACCGAGTGTGAAACGAGTTGAGCGAGCTGCTTGCGCAGCCGGGCCACCAGCGGCGCCGCACCGCGCCTGCCGATCAGGTTCTTCATCTCGAACGGATCGGCCTGGAGATCGTAGAGCTCGTCGCATTCGACGCCGTCGAGCGACTTCTGCGTCCAATGGATGTACTTGTGCGTCGTGGTGCGGATCGCCTTGTAGCTCATGCCGATCAGCCACGGCATGGCGTTCTCGCTGAAATACTCGCACATGAAGGAGCGGCGCCAGCCGCGTTTGCTGCCGTTCCTCGAAAGCGGCCGCAGCGACAGGCCCTGGATGTGTTCCTTGTCGGCGGCCTTGGCGCCGGCGAGATCGAGCACGGTCGGCGCGATGTCGAGCGCCAGCACGAGATCGTCGTTCAGCGTGCCCGGCTTGAACCAGGCCGGATAGCGGATCAGGAACGGCGAGCGGATGCCTTCCTCGTAGGCGAAGCGGCGCTCGGGGCCGAGCCCGTGCTCGCCGAAGAAGTAGCCGTTGTCGCCGAGGAACAGGATCAGCGTGTTGTCGAGCTCGCCGGTCTCTTCCAGCGCCGCGAAGACGTCGCCCATGCCCTCGTCGACCGAGGCCATCATGGCGGCGCGCAGCCGGATCTCCTCGTCGGTGCCGGCCTGGATGCCGTCGAGCACCTTGCGCGAGGCCTCGTTGACCCTGAGCTTGAACGCCTCGGTCCAGGCGGGCTTCTGCTTCACCACTACGTCGTAGGGCAGCGCATTCGGGCGGCGCGGGAACTTCATGCCTTTGTAAAGCTCGGCATGGCGCGGCGCGGGACGATAGCCGCCCCTGCTGAGATCGATCGTGCCGTCGGCCGCCTGGAAGGCATCGGGATGCACCGCCTTGTGGGCGAAGAACAGGGCGAAAGGCTTGGCGCGCTTCTGCTTCAGGAAGTCGACGGCGTGCGCGTTCAAGAGATCGGTGATGTAGCCGCGGTGCTGGCGCTCGTCGCCGTCGATGTTGAGCACCGGATCGATGATCGAGCCGTGGCCGGGAAAGCTGACCCAGCGGTCGTAGCCCGGCCGCGGCCCGCCCGAATTGCCCATGTGCCACTTGCCGACATGGGCTGTTTCGTAGCCCAGCTTCTGCAGGACGACGTGATAGTTCGGCAGGCGATGGCTGTGCGCGTCGCGCGCCACATTGTCGATGATGCCGTGGCGGCTGGCATACTGGCCGGTCAGGATCGAGGCGCGGTTGGGCGAGCAGAGCGGCGTCGTATGGAACGCCGCGGTGAAGTTGGCGCCCTCACGGCCGATGCGGTCGATATGGGGCGTCTTCATGTAGGGATGGCCGCAGATGCCCAACTCGTCGAACCGAAGATCGTCGATCAGGACGATCAGGAAATTCGGTTTGCGGTTTCGCGCCATTGATCCCTCTCCCCCCGATGTGTCATCCCGAGCGAAGCGAGGGATCTAGACTGGATCAGCATAGATCCCTCGCTTCGCTCGGGATGACACACTTCGCTTAACAGCGATTTCCGTCACTTCAGGACGTGCTCTAGTATCGACGCAAAAGGGATCCATTGCATGGCCGAATCTGCCCTGCCGCTTCAGGGATTGAAAGTCCTCGACATCAGCTCGTTCATCGCCGCGCCGGCAGCGGCGGTCGTGCTGGGCGACTGGGGCGCCGACGTGGTCAAGGTCGAGGGACCGGAGGGCGATCCCAACCGGCGGATCATGACCGACTCGGCCAACTACCCGAAGGCTGCGGTCAACTATCCGTGGGAGATGGACTCGCGCAACAAGCGCTCGCTCGTCCTCGACCTCAAGAAGCCCGAGGCGCGCGCCGCGCTCGACCGGCTGATCGAAAAATCCGACATCCTGATCTGCAACTTCCCGCCGCCGGTGCGCGACAAGCTCAAGCTCACTTACGAGGACGCCAAGAAGGTGAACCCGAAGCTGATCTACGCCTCGCTCACCGGCTACGGCGAGAGCGGCCCTGACCGCGACCGGCCGGGCTTCGACGCCACCGCCTACTTCGCCCGCTCCGGCCTGCTCGACGCGCAACGCTACGAAGGCGGCCCGCCCGGCGTGCCGGGCCCGGCGCAGGGCGACCGCGCGACGGCGATGGCGCTGGTCTCCTCGATCCTGATGGCGCTGATCCATCGCATGAAGACGGGCGAGGGCTCGTGGGTCGGCACGTCGCTCTTGGGCAACGGCCTGTGGTCGTGCGGCGTGATCGCCCAGGCCGCGCTCGCCAACGCCTACCTGCCGCACCGTCCGCCGCCCGAGCGGCCGCGCTCGGCGCTGGGCAATATCTACCGCACGTCCGACGACCGCTGGCTGCAGCTCACCATCGTGCAGGAGGACAAGATGTGGCCGCCGCTCGCCGAAGCCATCGGGCGACCCGAGCTGATCGCCGACGATCGCTTCGCGCAGACCGCCGAACGCCGCAAGCGTTCGGCCGAGCTGGCCGCGATCCTGAGCGAGGCCTTTGCCTCGGAACCCTACGCGCATTGGGGAAGGGTGCTGGCGGCGGGCGGCATCACCTTCGGCGTGATCAGCCGGCCGCAGGACGTGCCGCACGACGAGCAGGCGGTGGCCTGCGGCGCGATCGTGGACACCGCGATCCCCGAGCTGCCGCGCACCCTCAGCAACCCGATTCGCCTGGGCTTCGCCGAGCAGCGCACGGCCCATCCGGCGCCCGGGCTCGGCCAGCACAGCGAGCAGATCCTGCGCGAGGTCGGACTCGAGGCGCGCGAAATCGCGGCGCTCAAATCGATCGGCGCGGTGAAATGAACCAGCCATTGCCGCTCGCCGGGCTCGTCGTCCTCGACATCAGCACCTTCATCGCCGCCCCGGCGGCGGCGGTGGCGCTGGCCGACTACGGCGCCGACGTCATCAAGATCGAAGCACCCGGCGAGGGCGACCCGCACCGCCACAACTACAAGCGTGCCGCGACCTACCCGCGAAGCGACAGAAACTTCCCGCTGCAGCTCGACGGCCGGCACAAGCGTTCGCTGGCGCTCGACCTCAAGAAGGAGGAATCGCGCCCTGTGCTCGAGAAGCTGGTGAAGCGCGCCGACATCATGATCGTGAATTTTCCGCCGCCGGCGCGCGAACGGCTGCGCCTGCGCTGGGAGGACATGCAGCCAATCAATCCGCGGCTGGTCTATTGCTCGCTCACCGGCTACGGCGAGAGCGGTCCCGACCGCGATCGGCCGGGTTTCGATGTGACGGCCTATTTCGGCCGCTCCGGCATCCTCGACGCGGCGCGCTACGAAGGCGGGCCGCCCGGCCTGTCGCTGCCCGCGCAAGGCGACCGCGCGACGGCGATGACCCTGGTGGCGGCCATCCTGCTCGGCCTGCGCCATCGCGACCAGACGGGCGAGGGCTGCTGGGTAGGCACCTCGCTCTATGCCAATGGCGCCTGGGCCAACGGCACGACGCTCGCGGGGGCGGCGATCGGCGGCACGCTGGTGACGCGCGAGCCGCCGCACAAGCCGAAGAACGCGCTGACCAATCTCTACCGCACCAAGGACGATCGCTGGCTGCAGCTCCTGATGGTGCGCGACGATCGGCTGTGGCCGACCTTCTGTCAGGTGATTGGGCAACCGGAGCTCGAAACCGATCCGCGCTTCACCGACCGCGACGAGCGGCGGCAGCGCGCGCTGGAGCTGCACGCGGTGATCGCCCCGTTGTTCGCGGCCAGGACCTATGCCGAATGGGAAGCCTTGCTCTCGAAGACCGGCATCCCCTTCGGCGTGATCGGCCGGGTGGCCGACGTGGTCGACGACGAGCAGGCGAAGCACGCCGGCATCTTCGCCGACACGACCAATCCCGAGGTGCCGCGCACGGTGAACAACCCGATTCGGCTTGGCTTCGCCAAGCCGCGGGTGTCCGGCAAGCCTTCGGCGGTGGGCGAGAATTCCGAGGAGATCCTGCGCGAGCTGGCCTACAGCGAGGCCGAGATCGAGGCGCTCAAGAAGGCCGGCGCGCTGGGCTAGCGCGGCTCGCGATCTCCTGGATCAGCTTCTTGGTGAGGGCCCGGCCGAATGCCTCGTGCCCTTCGGCAACGACGGTGAACGCCCCGGGCCCACCGATCACGTTGTCCTTGAAGTATTTCTCGAGGCCGCCCGTCGGATTGGTGTGCTCCGGCCGGAACGATTCGTTGAGCGGGGTCAGGATCACCAGGGCATTGATGGTGATGTCCATCGCGAGGGCCGGAATTGTTGTTGCCGTCGCCGGAAATGTCGATGACCCGCCGCTCCGTGGTGAACGGCGCGCGCTCGAGCTGGCGCACCGAGAAGTCGATGGCGCCGCTGATCGAGGTGCTGCCGACGAACGAACGCGGCGCCTCGATCAACCTGTCGCCGAAACCGCGCGCGTCGGCGGCGCTTGCGATCACCGTCCAGTCGACGACAACGCCTTGCTGGCCGACGGTCGCCCATTCGACGAAGCACACGGCAATGCGCCGGTTGCGGCCCGAAGTGATCGCCTTCACCACGTCGGGGTGCGCGATGGCGGCAGCAGCCCCTTCGCGCTGCAGCCTGAACTTGGGCTCGGTGACGCTGCGCGAGACGTCGGCGGCGAGCACCAGCAGCATGTCGACCGAGTCCGCAGCACGCGCCGCCGGCGAGACGAACGCCAACACCAGGCTCAGCAGCGCAACCACGCTCCTCATCGAATGGCTCCTTCCTCGCCCGGCCCGGATGACAGCACGGGCCAAACATCCGACAATCTTGCCATGGCCAATCGCTTCCGCACCTATGCTGATTTCTGGCCGTTCTACCTGCGCGAACACGCCAAACCGTCGACGCGCGCCGTGCACTACTTCGGCACGATCGCGTCGGCGCTGGTGCTGGTCTGGGCGATCGCTACCCAGAGCTGGTGGTGGCTCTTGGCGGTACCGTTGTTCGGCTACGGGCCGGCCTGGTCCGGCCACTTCTTCATCGAGAAGAACAAACCCGCGACCTTCGAGGCACCGCTCTGGTCGCTGATCAGCGACTACCGGATGTGCGGCCTGTGGCTGAGCGGCCGGCTCGGTCACGAATTGACGAAGCACCAAATCCGCGGCTGACGGCCCGGCCGGCGAGTCTCAATCGTCTCACGCATCCCAGCCGTCCCACGCGTCCCAGCCGTCCCAAGGCGTCCCAACAGGGGGGTGGCGCGGGATTCTGGGACTCACTGCCAAAACGCAAGCGGGCGTACGTTATCGGCGTCCCATGGTGCTGGGATTCGGCGATTTGGCTGTGGGATCGGCCCCTTGCGTCCCCGAGGGTCGGGGGCCACATTGCAGCCCGACACCGAAATCCCGTTTTGAGGCCGCATGGAACCGATGTTGAAGAGCGCTGCGCCGGATGCAGCGCCGCCCGCCGACCTGGTCAAGGAGAGCGACCAGACCAAGTTCGCCAAGGACGTGCTCGAAGCCTCGCGCACTGTCCCGGTGATCGTCGACTTCTGGGCACCGTGGTGCGGGCCGTGCAAGACCCTGCAGCCGATCATCGAGAAGGTCGTCACCGAGGCTAAGGGCGCGGTCAAGCTGGTCAAGATCAACATCGACCAGAACCAGATGCTGGCCCAGCAGCTGCGCATCCAGTCGATTCCGGCGGTCTACGCCTTCTTCGGCGGCCGGCCGGTCGATGGCTTCATGGGCGCGGTGCCGGAGAGCCAGATCCGCGAGTTCGTCAATCGCCTGGTGCAGGCAAGCGGCGCGGCGCCGGGCGCCGATGGCGCCGACGATCTCAACGCCGCGCTCGAGCACGCCAAGCAGGCGGTGGCGGAGGCCGACTTCCAGCTCGCCGCCCAGATCTACAACGAGGTGCTCGAGGTCGCGCCGGATAACCTGCCGGCGCTGGCCGGGCTGGCGCGCTGCTACGTCCAGGAAGGCCAGGTCGACCAAGCCAAGGCGATCCTTGCCCGCGTGCCGGCCAAGGACAAGACCAACGCCGAGATCGTCGCGCTGCAGGCCCAGCTCGACCTCGCCGAGCAGGCCAAGGCCGCGGGCCCGATCGGCGAGCTGAAGGCCAAGGCGGCGGCCGAGCCCAAGGACTTCCAGAGCCGCCTCGACCTCGCCATGGCCTATTGGGCGGGCAACCAGAAGCAGGAGGCGGTCGACGAGCTGCTGGACATGATCAAGGCAGACCGCAACTGGAACGAGGCGGCGGCGCGCCAGCAGCTGCTGAAGTTCTTCGAGGCGCTGGGCTTCGCCGACCCGCTGGCGGTCGCCGGCCGCAAGCGCCTCTCGACCATCCTGTTCTCGTGAGCAAGCGCAACCCGTTCGACCCGAACTTCGAGCAGCTGCCCGAGGCGCTGCCGATCTTCCCGCTGTCGGGCGTGTTGCTGCTGCCGGGCGGCAAGCTGCCGCTCAATGTCTTCGAGCCGCGCTATCTCGCGCTGATCTTCGATTCGCTGGCCGGCCATCGCATGATCGGCATGGTCCAGCCGACGCAGCCCGGCGGCTATGCCGGCGACGGCATGCCCGCCGCCGACGGCAAGCCCAAGGTCCACAAGGTCGGCTGCGCCGGCCGCATCGTCAGCTTCAACGAGACCGAGGACGGCCGGCTGCTGCTGGCGCTGAGCGGCGTCTGCCGCTTCGAGATCGGCCGCGAGCTCGATCTGGCCCAGGGCGGCTATCGCCGCGTCACCTCGATCTTCGCGCCTTATCGCGGCGATCTCGACCCGTCCGACCAGGCCGTCGAGCTCGACCGCGAACGGCTGATGGCGGCGCTCGCCGCCTTCTTCCGCAGCCGCAACCTGTCGACCGACTGGGAGGCGGTAAAGAAGGCGGCGGACGGCAACCTGGTGACCTCGCTGTCGATGGTCCTGCCGTTCGGCCCGGCCGAGAAGCAGGCGCTGCTCGAGGCGGCCGACACCGCCGCCCGGGCCAAGCTGCTGGTCGCCTTCCTCGAGATGGGCGCGTTCGGCCAGCCGCCGGAATCCACACCCCAGCGGGCGAACTGAGCGGCCTTCGTGATATGATCCGCTCATGACCCAAGCGGAGTCCCCCCTTGAACCCAGGCGCGGCGGCGTCGATCCGAAGCTGCTGGAAATCCTGGTGTGTCCGGCGACGCACGGGCCGCTCGAGTACGACGCCGCGGCCGGCGAGCTGATCAGCCGCAAGGCGGGCCTCGCCTATCCGATCCGCGACGGCATCCCGATCATGCTGGTGAGCGAGGCGCGCGTGTTGAAGGACGTGCCATGAGCCCCGACGACGGTTTCCCCAAGTCGGTGCCCGACGCCGGCAGCTACGAGGCCGACACTGCGCCGTGGCCGGCCGAGCTGCGCGTCTTCCAGGCCGAGGGGCGGATCGAGATCGACTTCACCGACGGCAAGAAGTGCAGCCTGCCGGCCGAATACCTGCGCGTCGAGAGCCCGTCGGCCGAGGTGCAGGGCCATGGCGGGCCGGCAACCAAGAAGATCGTCGGCGGCCGCCGGCACGTGAAGATTGCCGGTGTCGAGCCGGTCGGCCACTACGCCATCCGCATCATCTTCGACGACAAGCACGACACCGGCATCTACAGCTGGTCCTACCTGCGCGAGCTCGCCGACGGCTACGACGAGCGCTGGGCCGCCTACCAGGCCGCGCTGCTCTATAACGGCCTCAGCCGCGATTCCTGAGCGATGAAGATCGTGATTGCCGGCGCGGGCATCGGCGGCCTGACGGCGGCCATGTGCCTGCATCGCGCCGGGTTCGACGTCGAGATCTTCGACCAGGTGAGCGAGCTCAAGCCGCTCGGCGTCGGCATCAACATCCAGGCCGGCGCGGTGCGCATCCTGTCGGGCCTCGGCCTCGAACCGGCGCTCGCCGCGACCGGCATCGAGACGCGCGAGTTGCGCTACGCCAACCGGCACGGCCAGACGATCTGGGCCGATCCGCGCGGCCGCCATGCCGGCCTGCCGTGGCCGCAATTCTCGATCCATCGCGGCGAGCTGCAGATGATCCTGTTCGACGCCGCCCGGCGGATGCTGGGCGCGGACAAGATCAAGTTCGGCCGCCGCATCGCCTCGTTGGGGCAAAAGGGAAACAAGGCCAGCGCGCGCTTCGCCGACCGCGACGGCGCGATCGTCGAGACCGCCGAGGCCGATATCCTGGTCGGCGCCGACGGCATCCATTCGGCGGTGCGTGCGCAGTTCTATCCCGACGAAGGCCCGCCCAAGTGGCAGGGCATCCTGATGTGGCGCGGCGTCACCGTCGGCCAGCCGTTCCTCGGCGGCGCGACCATGGTGCAGGCGGGGCACCACACCCAGAAGTTCGTCTGCTATCCGATCAGCCGCACCCATGCCGAACGCGGCGAGGCGCTGATCAACTGGATCTGCGACCTCTATCAGGGCCCGCACGCCGCGCCGCCGCGCGAGGACTGGAACAAGCCGGGCCGGCTCGAGGATTTCCTGCCGCGCTACAAGGATTGGGACTTCGGCTGGCTGAACGTGCCCGAAGTGATCCGCAGCGCCCACGCCATCCTGGAGTTCCCGATGGTCGACCGCGATCCGCTGCCGCGCTGGAGCCATGGCCGCATCACCCTGTTGGGCGACGCCGCCCATCCGATGTACCCGATCGGGTCGAACGGCGCCTCGCAGGCGATCATCGACGGCGAGGCGCTGACCCAGGAACTCTCCATCGGCGATGACCCGGAGGCCGCCCTGCAGCGCTACGAGCGGCGCCGCCTGCCGCCGATGGCGCGCATCGTCGAGAGCAACCGACGCAAGGGCATCGACGTGATGCTGGACATCGTCGAGGAGCGCGCGCCGCACGGCTTTGCCGACCGGGAAAGCGTGCTGCCGGCGGCCGAGCTCGATCGCATCGTCGGCGACTACAAGAAGCTCGCCGCCCAGGACCGCGAGACGCTGCTCAAGCTGGCGAATGGTCGGTGAACGGCCGCCAATAAAAAACCGGCCCCTGTTCGGGACCGGCCGTGGTAGCGGTTTGTCCCGGCCATCACATCGCCGGCCGCCACCGAAAGGGAATATGGCATCGAACCATGACGGTATTGTGGCACCTGGGATGAGCCGATGAGCCTCGGCCGGTCGATCTTCACGGTCGGCAGCTTCACCCTGCTGTCACGCATCGTGGGCTTCGCGCGCGACATCGTGCTGTCGGCAGTGCTGGGATCGGGGCCGATCGCCGACGCCTTCATCGTGGCGTTCCGCCTGCCCAACTTCTTCCGCCGGCTGTTCGCCGAGGGTGCATTCTCCGCGGCCTTCGTGCCGCTGTTCGCCGGCGAGCTGCAGGGCGAGGGACGCGGATCCGCCCTCGCCTTCGCCCGGCAGGCCCATGCCTGCCTGCTGATGATCCTGGTGCCGTTCTCAGCTCTGCTGATGCTCGCCATGCCGGCGGTGATCTGGCTGCTGGCGCCGGGCTTCACCGACGACAAATCGATCTTCGATCTGGCCGTCACTTTCGGCCGCATCACCTTCCCCTATCTGGTGTTCATCTCGCTCGCCTCGCTCTATGGCGGTGTGCTGAACGGCATCGACCGCTTCGCCGAGGTCGCGTTCACCCCGGTGCTGCTCAACGTAGCGCTGATCGGCTGCGTGCTCTTCCTCACGCCAGTGCTGCCCGATGCGGGCTACGCCGCCTCGATCGGCGTCGCGGTGGCGGGCTTCCTGCAATGGCTGTGGCTGCTCTTCTCGTGCTGGCGCGACGGCGTCGCCATGAAGCTGGTCCGGCCGCGCTACACCGAGAAGGTCCGCCGCCTGGTCAAGCTCGCCACACCGGTCGCGATCGGCGGCGGCGCACAGCAGGTCAGCACCATGCTCGACGTGGTCTGGGCGTCGCTGTTGCCGGCGGGCTCGATCTCGGCGCTGTACTACGCCGACCGCATCGCCCAGCTGCCGCTCGGCGTGATCGGTATTGCGATCGGCACCGCGCTGCTGCCCCTGCTCGCCCGCCAGCTGCGCGCCGGCGCCGACGAGGCGGCGATGGCCAACCAGAACCGCGCCATCGAGTTCGGCCTGTTGTTCAGCCTGCCGGCCACGGCCGCGCTGTGGATCCTTGCCGAGCCGATGATCCGCATCCTGTTCGAGCACGGCCGCTTCGGGCCCGACGACACGCTGCGCACCGCCGGCGCGCTCGGCGCCTATGCGGCCGGCCTGCCCGCCTTCATGCTGATCAAGGCGCTGACCCCGGGCTTCTTCGCCCGCCACGACACGCGCACGCCGCTCATCATCGCCTTGGTCGCGATCGTCCTCAATATCGGCCTCAACGCCGCCTTCATCTTCGGCACCGACCTCGCGCAGGTCGGCATCGCGCTCGCCTCGTCGCTGTCGGGCTGGATCAATGCCCTGCTGCTGGCGGCGGTGCTGCTGAGCCGCAGCCACTGGCTGCCCGATCCGCGGCTGACGTCGCGCGCCGGGCGGATGGCGCTCGCGACCGTCGGCATGAGCGCCGCGGTCGTAGGCCTTTTGATCCTGCTCGCCCTGCTCGGCATCTGTGCGCTAGGCGCCGCGGTTTACGCCGCACTGGGCGCGCTGCTGGGCGTGGTCCGGCTGTCTGAGCTGCGGCTGGTGATACGCCGCGAGCCCGGCCTCAGACCAATCGACCCAGGCGAACAACCGTGACGCCGGCGCGCAATGGCCGGTTGACCGCGGGCATCACCAGCACGCAGTCGTCGTAGGGCGTCGTCACCGGCTCGCCGTCGTCGTGGCCCAGCACGGTGCCGGCCTTGGCGATCACTTCCTGGCCCTCGAACTGGCGCGCCGGGATGAAGTTGCCGCGCTTGGTGGCGATCGCATGCGTGACCTCGACCACGCGCTGCTTGGCCGGCGTCGGCTGCTTCCAGTCGGCCGGCAAGTCCGCCGGCCCGACAACGCCGCTCGCCACCAGGAAGCGCGCGGTCACGTCCTGGGCGACCGTCACCGACGAGGCCCGCCAATGCTGGCCGGTCTCGATCAGCAGGGCGTTCTTGGCGCTCTTCGGATCGCCAAAGCCGCCGTAGTCGCGCATCCGCATGCCGGCGGCGTGGCCCGAGTCGGCGATGATGTCGACTGGCGTGCCGACCTGCTTGGCGAACTCGACGCCCTTGGCCAACGGACCCGCCAGCATCAGCGGCACCCCGTCGTCGTGCATGGAATGGAGATCGAGCAGCAGGTCGGCGCGCTCGACGAACGGCTTCACTAGCTGGGCGCGGCGCGTCTCGACCGTCGTCGCCGGCTGGCCGAGCCGGCCCCAGGTGCGATTGAAATCCTCGTCGATCATGCGTGACTTGAAAGGGGTGCGCGGATCGAAGGAGTGATAGGCCTCGATGTTGTTGAAGCCTAGGATCAGCGCGCCCTTGCGCGGCCGCAGGCCCTTGTCCAGCAGCGCATCGACCACCACGGCACCCGACACCTCGTTGCCGTGGGTCAGCGCCGCCACCATCACGGTCGGACCGGGCTTGCCGCTGTCGAAGACATGGATGTAGGGCGCGGCACCCTTTTCCCATTTGCGCAGCTCGGGGAACGCGAACTCGATCGGCGGATTGTCGGACATGAAACCTCCGACCCTCCGTATAAATCATTCGCCGAATCACACAACGGGGAGACGACCAGAAGCCCGCCGCGAGCCGAATGCCGCGGCGGGCTTCCGTCGCGCATGGCGGTCAGCGGATGCGGTCGCCCCGGCAGTTGTACTTGCGGCCGTACTCGTCGGTGATCGACGCGACGTTGGACGGGCCGCATTGGTCGTTCATCGACGCGTAGCCCGGGCCGGTCGCGACGGCCTGGGCCTGCATGGGCGCGTAGGCGTAGCCCGCGGGGGCGCCCTGCTTCATCTCGGCCTTGGTCATCGAGGACGAATTGTTGGCGCCGACGACTGTCGGGCCCGAGGTGCCGACGGTGCCCGAGGCCTGGCCGCCGGCACAGGGGGCACTGCTATAGGCCATCTTGTCCGTCGAAAAGGCGACGGGGCCGCACTTGGTGGTCGAGCTCGCGGTCTGGCCGAGGGCGGCCAACGGCATGGCGAGAGCGATGGCGGTGGCATTCTCCAACTCCTTTGCGCCCCGCTCCCTGGATGGAAACGATTCGGGACATTTCCCGTTGCGCGCCCCACGCGAGAGGTTTCCCTCGAATCCTGTTGGGTCGCGGCCTACCGCGCAGCCTCACGAGGCTCCGAGCCTTGGCATCAGGCCCCGCGGTACCAGTCGGCGAGCTGCCAGGTGTTGTTGTCCCAGCCGCTCAACTCGCAGACCAGCTTGTCCTTGGCGCCGGCCGTGCCAGGCCGCGCGACCACCGGGATGACGACCCGATTGTTGACCACGAGCTCGTTGCACTTGATCAGGAGCGCCGCGCGCTTGACCGGGTCGAGCTCGACCTGCGCCGCCTTGTGGCTGTCGTCGTACTCCTGGTTTTGCCAGCGCGTGATGTTGCGGCCCTGCCACTTGTTGGCCTTGGTCGACACCTCGGTCGACAGGAACTGGCGCAGGAAGACCTCGGGATCGGGCTGGCTGCCGTTGTTGTACATCTGCAGGTCGGCATAGAAGTGCGGATAGGTGTCGGGATTCGCGACGTCGGACGAGAAGAATACCGACGCCGTCACCGCCTTGACCTCGATCTCGATGCCGGCCCTCTGGCAGGCTTGCTTGACGATCGCCTGGGTCTTCTGGCGCGGCTGGTTGATCGAGGTCTGGTAGACGAACTTCAGCTTCTTGCCGTCCTTCTCGCGGATGCCGTCGGCGCCCTTCTTCCAGCCGGCCTTGTCGAGAAGCTCGTTCGCCTTGTCGATGTTGAACTCGTACTTCGTGGTCTTGGAGGCGAAGCGCTCCGGGTAGTTGACGAAGTTCGGCACCGCGACGCCGGTGCGGCCGTAGATGTGCTTCTGAACCGAATCCTTGTCGACCAGCAGGGCCAGCGCGTCGCGCACCTCGGGATACTGCAGGGTGGGATGCTTGGTGCCGAGCTTCGAGCGTTCGCCGTCGATCTCCGTCCACGGATCGGTGAAGTTGATCTGGATGTGCTCGATTCCGCCGCCCGGCGTGATGGTGACGCGGCCTTTGCCGCCCTTCTCGAGCCGCTGCAGGATCTCGTCCTCGACCTGCAGGTTCCAGGCGAAGTCGTACTCGCCGGTCTGCAGCACCGCGCGCGCCGCCGAGACCGCGTCGCCGGGGCTTGTTGTCCTGGTGATAGTTCGGGTTGACGACGCCCGTCACCATGTCGCCCGGCTTGAAGTCCTTGAACATGTACGGGCCGGTGCCGACCGGCTTGAGGTTGGTCGGCGCCTCGCGCGACTTGGCGCCGGTGTAGTCGGCGAACAGGTGCTTGGGAATGATCATGCCGGGGGCGGCGACGAAGGCGTCGGCCCAGAACGGCGTCGGCTGCGGGAACTTCACGGTGACCGTGTGGTCATCGACCTTCTCGACCACGACGTCCTTGTAGGAGGCGCTGGTCACCGTGGCGGTGGCCGGATCCTTCGAGTACTCCCAGTTGAAAACCACGTCGTCGGCGGTGAATGGCTTGCCGTCGTGCCATTTCACGTTCTTCTTGAGCTTCCAGGTCACCGACTTGCCGTCGGCGGCGAGCGTGCCGTCCTCGCGGCCGGGGATCGCCTCGGCCAGGATCGGCCGCAGGTTGCCGTCACGGTCCCAGCCGGCCAGCGGCTCGTAGAACAGGCGCGAGCCATCCTGGTCCTTGGTGCCGGTCGCGAAATGCGGATTGAGCAGGGTCGGCGCCTGCCACCACAGCACCTTGAGCAATCCGCCGCCGCCCCGCTTGGTCGGCTTGTAGATCGGGCGCTTCGACTGCGCCATCGCCACACCGGCATGCGCGAGCAGCTGCGTCGCCAACGGCGCCGTCAACCCGACGGCCGCAAGCCGCTGCACGAAGCCGCGACGCGACAGCCGCCCCGTCTTCACCCGGTCGATCAGACCACGCAAATCCCGTTCGTTCATGGGAATGCCTCCCTGTCAGATTGTGAAACCGCCCTGACGCTCCTGCTTATGTGCAAGATGCGTGCAAGGCGATGGAAGCAGGCTCCGGTGGCGGCGTCAAAGCAGATGACCGAGCCGGACGGCGATCTGCTTGGCGACCAATCGATTGCCGATGTCGCTCATGTGGCCCAACCGATAGAGCCGGTCGACGCCGCCCCTCTTCACCTCCGCCTCGAGGACCGGCCGGGTATCGAGGGTCTCCAGGCCATTGTCGCGCGCACAGGCCAGCACCGCCGACGCGACCTCGGCTTCGGGCCTGTAATACGGGTCGCCTGGCCAGGCCTGCGGCGTGTATTCCGCCACGACCAGGACACGCCGCCCGGCGCTCGCCAGCCGTGCGAGCCGCCCCATCAGCAGGCAGGCGATCTG
>VBAF01000133.1 GCA_005884705.1 Alphaproteobacteria bacterium | reverse complement strand
GCCACCAACGCCGCCGAAGCCGAACTGCTGCAATCGATTAAGGGCCGCGCCGAAGCCAATGGTGTCGAGGGCATGCGGTTGCTGAGCGCGGCCGAGGCGATGGCGATGGAGCCCAACCTGCACTGCACGGCGGCGGTGCTTTCGCCTGCCACCGGCATCGTCGACAGCCACAGCTACATGCTGGCGCTGCAGGGCGACGCCGAGGCCAACGGCGCGATGTTCGCCTTTTTCAGCCCGGTCGAGCGGGCGCGCGCGACTGCCGGCGGCATCGAGCTCGAGATCGGCGGCGCCGAGCCGATGAAGCTCAGCGCCCGGCTGGTGGTGAACTCGGCCGGCCTGCATGCGCCCACCCTTGCCGCCAGGATCGACGGCATGCCGGCGGACAAGATTCCGACCGCCTACTACGCCAAGGGCAACTACTTCACGCTCAGCGGCCGCTCACCCTTCTCGCGCCTGATCTATCCCGTCCCGGTGCCGGGCGGCCTCGGCGTGCACATCACCGTCGATCTCGGCGGCCAGGCGAAGTTCGGCCCCGACGTCGAATGGATCGCGGGCATCGACTACAGCGTCGATCCCCATCGCGCCGACAAGTTCTACGCCGCCGTGCGCAAATACTGGCCGGACCTCAAGGACGGCGCCCTGCAGCCGGGCTATGCCGGCATCCGGCCCAAGATCGTGCCGCAGGGCGCGCCAGCGCAGGATTTCACGATCCAGGGACCGGCCCAGCACGGTGTCACGGGATTGATCCATCTCTTCGGCATAGAGTCGCCGGGACTCACCGCCTCGCTGGCGCTCGCGGAGAAGGTGCGGGCACTGGCCGGCAACGCCTGACCAAGGAGGATCACATGGCCGTCAAGATCGTTCGCACCGCGTCCGCCCGTTGGGCCGGCGGCCTCAAGGACGGCAAGGGCGCGATCTCGCTCGAGTCCGGTGCGATGAAGGACTACCCCTACGGCTTCGCCGCCCGCTTCGAGGGCCAGAAGGGCACCAATCCCGAAGAGCTACTGGGCGCCGCCCATGCCGGCTGCTTCACCATGGCGCTGTCGCTGATCCTGGGCGAGGCCAAGCTCACCGCGACCGAGATGAACACTTCGGCCAAGGTCACGCTCGAGCAGGTCGAGGGAGGCTTCGCCATCAGCCACCGATCCGTTCCACGACATCAAGCTCTACCACCGCGCGCCGCTCGAGCTCCTGACCGGACGGCACACGCCGCACGCCTACCGCGATGCGTGCGAGGACATCGCCGACCCGATCGCCGTCGAGGCCTCGAAGTCGGGCGTCTAGGATTCTTTCAGGGCTGGGAGCGCGCCACTCCAGTGACGCTCACGTCATGAGGATGAGCGCCACTGGAGTGGCGCGGTCCCAGCAAAGATGCGCTACAGCTGGCAGCCACAGACGCAGCCGCGGGGAAAATCGGCAGATGATCAAGACGCGCTTCACCGAGATGTTCGGCATCAAGCACCCGATCGTGCAGGGCGGCATGCAATGGGTCGGCCGCGCCGAGCTTGCCTCGGCGGTGTCCAACGCCGGTGCGCTCGGCATCCTGACCGGCCTTACCCAGCCGACGCCGGAGGATCTCAGCAAGGAGATCAAGCGCTGCCGCGAGATGACGGACCAGCCGTTCGGCGTGAACCTCACCATCCTGCCGACGCTCGTGCCGCGGCCCTACGGCGAGTACATGGACGCCATCGTCCAGTCGGGCGTGAAGATCGTCGAGACCGCGGGCAACAACCCCAAGCCCTTTCTCCCGAAGTTCAAGGAAGCCGGCATCAAGGTGATCCACAAATGTACCTCGGTGCGGCACGGAATTTCGGCCGAGAAGGCCGGCGTCGATGCGATCTCGATGGACGGCTTCGAATGCGCTGGCCATCCCGGCGAGGACGACGTGCCGAACCTGGTGCTGCTGCCCGCCGCCGCGAACGTGATCAAGATCCCGATGCTCGCCTCGGGCGGTTTCGCCGACGCGCGCGGTCTGGTGGCCGCATTGGCGCTGGGCTGCGAAGGCATCAACATGGGCACGCGCTTCATGGCGACGCGGGAAGCGCCGATCCACCAGAAAGTAAAGGAGACGATCGTCTCGTCGGACGAGCGCGCGACCTCGCTGATCTTCCGCACCATGCGCAACACCAGCCGCGTCTACGGCAACTCCGTCGCCAAGAAGGCGATCGAGATGGAGACCGAGGGCAAGACCATCCAGGAGATCGGCCCGATCGTCTCGGGCGCCAAGGGCCGCGTGGTCTACGAGACTGGCGACATGGAGCACGGCGTGTGGTCGGCCGGCACCTGCATGGGCCTGATCCACGACATCCCGACCTGCAAGGAGTTGGTCGAGCGTATCGTCGGCGAGGCCGAGGCGATGATCAAAGGCCGGCTGAGCCAGGCGGTGGCGGCGTAGGCCGCAGCAGCAACCGCAGGCCGAGCCCGATCAGCGGCGGCAGCAGGCAGACGCCGACCACCAGCGGGCCGATGTCGCCGAACAGGCAGGTCGGCCCTTTGGCCTTGCCGATCACGCAATCCGTAGCGTCCGCCGAGAAGGCGAGCGCCACCAGCAACAGCGGATTGGCCAGCGCGCCGACCAACCACAGTTGCCAGCCCGACCCATCCCAGCCCGGCCAGATGCGGCAGATCATGACGCTCGCCAAGGCGCCGACGCCCATGGCGATGGCGAAACTCAGGATCGACGAAGCGTTGACGAAGGTGCCACCGAGCGCGCCGATCAGCAGTGCACCCCCAACCTGGCCGACGGCGAAGGCCGACACCGCCGCCCGCTAGACCGACATAGGGCCGCGCCGCGGCTGCGCGGCGGCGAGCGTCTCGGCGCTGACCGGCGCACCGAGACTCAGGAGCTTGTCGCGCTGCTCGCCGATCGGCGTGCGCAGGATCGCGTCCTCGAGCGCGGCGAGCTTGGCGAAGGCCGGCGTCGCCAGGGTGCGCCCCATCCAGGCCGAGGCGCGCGGCCACTTGGCGGCATCGATCTGGACGCGCACCCAGGCGGCGTTGCGGAAGAAACAAGCCGGCGCGATGTCGGCCAGCCCCAGGGCGCCGAAGCGGAAGCCGTCGGCCGGCGCCTCGGCCTCGAGATAGTCGAGCACCGCCGGGACCTCCTCCTTGAGGGTCTTGTCGACCAGCGCGCGATCGCCCTTCTCGCCCCACACCGACGGGCGGATGGCGATCTGGTTGAACAGCCGCCAGATGAAGACGTCGCCCATGCGGGTGTCGGCGAACTCCTCGAGCCAACGGGCGCGCGCCCGGTCGCGGATGTCGGCCGGCAGGAGCGGCGGTGCGGCCTGCAGGTCCTCGAGGTACTGGCAGATCACCGAGGAGTCGGTCAGTACCAGATCGCCGTCGACCAGAACCGGGATGCGCCGCAGCGGGCTGAGCTCCGAGAACCGATCGTTGCCGAAGAACGGCACCAGATGGTCGACCTCGTAGGCGATGCCCTTGATCTCGAGGCACACCAGGACCTTCCGCACATAGGGCGACAGGTAGCTGCCGACGATCCGCAACGGCCTCATACGAGGTTGATGCGACAGCCGCACAGCTCGATCTGGGCCGGGCTCGAGGGAACGTGGGCCGGCGGATGGTGGCGCTTGTGGGCTCTGTCCAGCACCGCCTGACGGTCGACGATCTTGACGTCGAACGCCGACACGCCCGGCCCGCGATCGTCGGCGATCGGCACGAAGCGGATCTCGCCGTCGTCGTCGAGGCGGATGATATCGCCCTCGACTGGGCGGGCCAGGATCTTCGACCACAGCGCCGCCGCAGCATCGGGATCTTCCGCCTGGATCTCCACGCCGCCCAGTCCATTGGTCACGTTGGACTTGGCATGGGGCAGCCAGTCCTTGGCGGCCGGCGGCCACCACAATTTCGGATCGACGCCCGCCGGCGCCACGGTCTGGTCGATCGACAGCAGCACGCCAGCCGTGTCAGACGGATGGAAGTGGGTGTACTTGTATTCGGGCAGGTCCTTCTTCTCGACCGCGCGAACGCCGAGCGCCGTGATGCGCTCGCGCTCCTTGACCGCGTCGGCCACCTGCAGGATCACCATGTAGCCGCCATCGCCCTTGCGGCGCTGGATGTAACGGCCCGCCGAGGTGCCTTCCTGGGTCGGTGATACGATCTCGAGGAAGTCGTGGCCGGTCGGGCAGACCACATTGGCGAGTCCCCACTTGCCGACGCCGGGATCGCGGTAGGCGACTTCGATGCCCAGCGTCTCGCACAGCTCCCGAGCGTTGCCCTCGAGGTCCTTGCAGACGAAAACGACCTGTCTGAGCTTCATCACTCCCTCCAATTCTCTTGTTATCCGGCCTATGGTAGCCCCATGCGGACCGTGTGGACCATGGGCTTCGTGGCAGCGGCCGCCCTCTCCTTCTGCTTCCCCGACTTCATCGTCTTCCAGTTCACCCAGGCCGCGATCTGGGCGCTGGCGCTGATCGGGCTGGTCCTGCTGTGCGGCGTGAGCGGCCAGTTCTCCTTCGCCCAGGCCGCCCTATTCGGCATGGGCGGCTATTGCGCGGCGCTTCTGGCAACCCATACGGCACTTTCGGTCTATTGCGCCCTGCTGGTCGCGCCGCTGGTCGGCTACGCCGCGGGCTACGGGCTGGGCCGCGTTGCCGGCCGCCATGATCTCTGGACCCAGGCGCTGATCGGCTATGCGCTCGCCATCGCCTTCCCGCAGCTCTTGCGCTGGCGGCTGATCGAGCAGTGGACTGGCGGCGTGCAGGGCCTCTATCTCGACCTGCCGGCCGCGCCCGTCGATTTCCACAGCAGCGACCGCTGGCTGTTCTTCCAGAGCCTGGCGTTGCTAGGCGGCGGCGCCTGGTTGGCCGCCAACATCATCGCCAGCCGCTCGGGCCGCGCCCTGCTCGCCACGCGCGACCATGATCTCGCCGCGGCCGCGCAGGGCATCGATGTCACCGGCACGCGCGCGGTCGCGGTCGGGCTGGCCGGCGGCTATCTCGCCCTGGCGGGCTGCCTCTCGGCCATGCAGTACGGCTATGTCGGCCCGGCCAGCTACAACTTCGCGCTGTCGGTCCAGATGCTGTTCGGCCTGGTGGTGGGCGGCATGAATTCGATCGCCGGCGCGGTCGTCGGCGGGCTGGTGCTGGAGTTCCTGCCCGGCCTGGTCGCCGGCCTCGGCAAGGGCCTGTCCGCCCTGCTCTATGCCCTGCTGCTGATCGGCGCGATCGTGGCGATGCCCAACGGCATCGCCGGCGCGGTGAAGCGGCGGTTCAGTAGCCCTTGAACACCGGCGCGCGCTTCTCGACGAAGGCGCGGGCGGCTTCCTTGTGGTCCTCCGTCTCGCCGGTGCGGATCATGCGCGCCGCCTCCGAATCGAGCGCCTCGGCGAGGCTGCCCTCCTCCGCGACCTTCATGTTCTTCTTGACGTGCCACCAGGCCACGCGCGGACCGGCCGCGAGCTTCTTGGCGAAGCCCATGGTCTCGCTGTCGAGCTTGTCGTCCTCGATCACCCGATTGGCGAGCCCGAGCTTCTCGATCTGCTCGGCGTTCAGGATCTCGGCGGTGAAGTAGAGCTCGCGGGCCTTGGACGTTCCGACCAGCTTGTGCAGGAAATAGTGCGAGCCGAAGTCGCCCGAGAAGCCGACCTTGGCGAAGGCGGTCGTCATGCGCGCGCTTTTGGCCACGAAGCGCATGTCGGCCGCGAGCGCGATCGAAAGTCCCGCACCCGCCGCGACGCCGTTCACCATGGCGATGGTCGGCTTGCCCATCTCGTGCAGCAGCTCGGAGACGCGCATGCGGTCGCGGATGTCGTGGACCTTGTCCTCGAACGTCTTGTCCTGGTCGCGACCGGCCGCCATCGACTTCACGTCGCCGCCGGCGCAGAACGCCTTCTCGCCCGCGCCGCGCACCACCACGCAGCCGATGTCGCGGCTGCCCGCCGCCTCCTCCAGCGACTGGCTGAACGCGCCCATCATGTCGCGGGAGAGCGCGTTCATCGCGTCGGGCCGGTTGAAGGTGAGCTTCATCACGCCGTCTTCGACGGACTTCAGCAGGTCGGGCATGGATCTCCTCCGGGATTGCGGATCGCGTCCGTTGCGGTGAATGTTTCCCAAAGCCCGAGGCCGCGCAACGGCATTCCGTCTTGCGTGGCGGAACCCCTTCCGGAGGAGCGCCCGACCTATGCCTTACGAGACCTTGCTGACGCAACTGCAGGACGGCGTCATGACCGTGACGCTCAACCGTCCAGACAAGCTCAATGCCTTCGACACCGCCATGAGCCGCGAGCTGATCGACTTCTTCCACGGCGTGAATACGATGGACGAGGTGCGGGCGATCGTCGTGACCGGCGCGGGCCGCGCCTTCTGCGCCGGCGCCGACATCTCGGGCGGCAGCGGCGCCTTCCAGGTCTGGAACGACGGCAGCAAGCCGGTGAAGCGAGACCCGAAGGAATCGATCACGCTCGCGATCTTCAACTGCCTCAAGCCGATCGTCGCGGCGATCAACGGTGCCGCCGTGGGAGTGGGCATCACCATGTGCCTGCCGATGGACATCCGCATGATGTCGACGGCGGCCAGGATCGGCTTCGTCTTCAACAAGCGCGGCATGGCGATGGAAGCGGGCTCGTCCTGGTTCCTGCCACGGCTGGTCGGCATGCAGCAGGCGCAGGAATGGGTGATGACCGCCGAGCTGTTCGGCGCCGACGAAGCGCTGAAAGGCGGCCTGGCGCGCTCCGTCCATGCGCCCGAGGACCTGCTGCCGGCAGCGCAGGCGCTGGCGAGAAAGTTCGCCGCCGGCAGCTCCTCGGCGGTCGCGGCCGCGGTCAACCGTCGTCTGATGTGGAGCATGATGGGTGCGCAGGATCCGCTCGATGCGGTGACGCTCGACGTCGCCTGCGTCGGCCACCTCGCCGCCGGGGCCGACGCGCAGGAAGGCATCAAGTCGTTCTTCGAGAAGCGGCCGCCCGCTTTCCCGCTCAAGCCGTCGAAGGACATGCCGCCCTTCGGTCCGTGGGCCGCCTGATGCGGAATTCCGTGCAATTGCGGCTTGGAACGCCGGTCCGGCGCGGGTCTAATGCAGACCTCGTCGGAGGTGCCCATGTCGCCTGATTCTGCGTCCCTTGCGAGTACGCGTTCCGACCCTCTCTATACCGCGCTCGAGGAGCGCATCCTCGACCGCGACCAGAAAGGCGCGAGCGAGACCTACTACAAGCTGGTCAAAGCCGGTCGGCCCTTGCCGGAGATGCTGCGCGAGGCGGTGCGCATCCATGGTCCCTACACTCACGTGCCCTATCACGAGCGCCTCGACGACGGCTACGTGAACTTCGTCAACAACGACCATTGCCTGTTGAGCGCTCGCGCCACCCTGCACCTCTCGAAGATGGTGCCGAATGCCGCCGCCGGCCTGCCGATGGCGCAG
>VBAF01000226.1 GCA_005884705.1 Alphaproteobacteria bacterium | reverse complement strand
GGCGGGGTTTTTTTCGCGGTTCCGGGCGTTCTCCAGGCCGAAGTCAGTGCGGATGGCGGCACCGCGCTTTGCGCGCCGGCACCGGAGGGCGACCGTCGCGCCTTCGAGGCCAATGTCCTGAACTTCGTGCTGAGCATCGCCCTCACCCTGAAAGGCGAGGAGCCGCTGCACGCGACAGTGGTCGAACAGGACGGTCGGGCCATCGCCTTCCTGGGCGAGAGCGGCTGCGGAAAGTCTACGCTTGCGGCGTTCCTGCTGCGGCAGGGCGCTGCGCTCGTGACCGACGATATCCTTCGTGTCGGCTTCGTCGGCGACGCGCCGATCGTCTATCGCGGGCCGCCGCGCGTGAAGCTGTTCGACGAGCAGGCCCGGCTGCTGCTGCCCGACGCGGCCCGCGATGCCGCCTTCAATCCGATGAGCGGCAAGCTCCTACTCGAGGCCGCTCCCCATCCGGCAAGCGACGACGGGCCGGTGCGGCTGGCGGCGCTGTTCTGGCTGGATGACGCCGCTTCGGCACCGTCCGACCCGCCCGTCTCTGTTCGTCGGATGCACGGCCTAGAAACCGTGAGGATCCTGCTTGCCTCCACCCTGCACCGCGATCATCGAACGGCGGAGCGGGGGAGCCGGCAGCTGCGCGAGATCGAGCGGCTGGCGAAGGCGCTTCCCTTGTTCGCAGTGGGCTACCCGCGGCGCCACGCGCTGCTGCCGTCGGTTGCCGGTGCGATCGCCGCCGCGGTTGCGCGATGAGCGTGTTGCGCCGCTTCCTGCAGCTCTCGATGGCCGAGCGCCTGCTGCTCGGCAGGGCATTACTGGCCCTACTGTTCGTTCGGCTCTGGCTTCCGTTTGCAAGTCTCGAGCGCCTTGAGCAATGGGCCCGTCCGGCGAAGGCGCGGCCGCAGCCCCTGGCCAGTATCGTCTGGGCGGTCCGTTCCTGCGCTCGTCGGCTGCCGGGCACCACCTGCCTGGCGGCCGCCCTCGTGCTGCAGCGCTTGCTCGCCGCTGGCGGGCATGAGTCGGAGCTGCATATCGGCGTCGCACAGGAGGCGGGCGGGCTTGGCGCGCATGCCTGGGTGGTGCGCGACGGCGAGGTGCTCATCGGCGGGCAGACGCAGGCGGCTTACGCAAGCCTGATGCACTGGAAGTAACGATGTTCGCGGCCGTCTTCGACACTGGCGGTCGTCCGATCGAACTCAAAGCGGGCAACGAGTTTGCCCGAGTCGCGATCGCCGGCCGGTCGTGCCACGTCGCGCTGTTGCAGGACGGCCAGCCGGCCATGGAGGAACTCGATCGATGCCGAATCGTGGGATCGATCCGCCTCGACGCGCGCGTCGACCTGCTGGCCGCGCTCGACCGCTGCGACGCCGCGATCGGCGACGCAGCACTCTGCCTCCAGGCCTATCGGCGATGGGGCGACTCCTTCGTCGAGCGTCTGTCCGGCGACTTCGCCTTCGTGGTCTGGGACGAGGACAAGCAGCGGCTGCTCGCGATACGCGACCAGCTCGGCATCCGACCGCTATTTTACGCCCGTTGCGGATCGGCCTGGATGGTGTCCGACTCGCTCGACTGGCTCGCCGCGCAGCCGGGCCTCGACAAGCGCCTGGACGAAGTCTGGATCGGTGACTTTTTGGCCACCGGCCATAGTCTCGATCCCGCGCGCACCGTCTACGACACGGTGCATCGCTTGCCTGCCGGCCATTGCCTCGAGTTGTGTCGCGATCGCAAAGGCCTGCGCCGCTACTGGCACCTGTCGGTCGAGCGCCCGCTTTTCCTGCGCGACGGCCGTGCGTACGGCGAGCGTTTCCGCGCGCTGACCATCGCGGCGATCCGCGATCGCCTTCCCGCCGGCCGCGTGGGCATCGCCATGAGCGGCGGCCTCGATTCGACGTCGTTGGCGGCGCTGTCGGTTGAGGCTCTCGGGGGACCGGGGCGGGTGGCAGCGCGATGCGCCCACTTCGAGGCGCTGATGGCCGATGACGAACCGCGCTACGCCGGGCTGGCGGCGCAGGCGCTCGGCATCGAGCTTCGTCTCGACAATGCGGACTGCGCCTACGATCCGCAGTGGCGCGAGCGCGGGTTGCGGACGGCCGAACCCACGATCGACATCGTCAATGCGCATCATGAGCGGGCGATCGCTCGCAGCATGGCGATCGACGCCAGCGTCTGGTTTTTCGGCGAGGGGCCGGACAATGCCCTGGCATTCGAGCGCGACGCCTATTTCGGCTGGCTGCTGCGCGGCGGCCACTGGGCGCGCGCCGCGGCCGCGGCCTGGCGCTACGTCGGCATAAAGCTTGGCGAGCAATGGTCGGACAGGAACCGTGTCGGTCGATCCGCCGCGCCCGGTCCCCCATCGGTTGATCTGCCGCCCTGGCTCAGGGCCGAGCTCGTCGATCGGACGGGGCTGCGCGAACGCGTCCAAGCCTTCTGGTCGCCGCCTGCCGACGGGCATCCCTGGCATCCGCGAGCCATCGGCTCTTTCGGCACGCCCGCATGGCAGGCGCTGTTCACGCGGCTGGAGGCTGACGAGAGGTGCGCGCCGCTGGTCTGGCGCCATCCCTATCTCGATCTCCGCGTCCTGGACTTCCTGTTGAGCGTGCCGCCGGTGCCGTGGGCTCGGCGCAAGCTCGTAGTGCGCGAGGCCATGAAAGGCCGGCTGCCCGAACCGCTCCTGCGCCGCCATAAAACGCCGTTGAGCGGCAAACCGCTGGAGCGCGCCGTGCAGGGACGTGAGCTGCCGCCGTTGCAGTCGCCCGAACTTGGCCGGTGGCTCGATCGGGCGCGGCTGCCGCCGCAGCCGGCGTCAGCCCAAGTCGAGCGGCTTCTGGCGGTCCATGCGCTGGACTATTGGCTGCAATGATCGCATTCTGACGATGGGTTATGGGACGGTGGACGCATTGGCTGTCTTCAGAAGGTCTGACCGGCAGGTCTCGTGCGACATGAACGGCGAGGCTGCGATTCTGCATCTCGACCGGTCGATCTATTTCGGTCTGAAAGGGGTCGGCGCGCAGGTCTGGGCCGCGCTCGAAAAGCCGCAGGCCGTGGCCGACCTGAACCGAGTGGTGTGCGAACAGTTCGACGTCGATGCCGACCGCAGCGCCGCGGACCTGATGAAATTTCTGGCCGAATTGCAAGACGCCGGCCTGGTGGAGACCGTCGAGCCATGAGCAGCCTGCCAACCCAACCGCAGCGGGATGACACCGCAAAGGATGCCGAGGCCAAGAAACCCTATGAAGCGCCCATCCTCGTCCGCTGGGGGACCTTGCGCGACGTCACGCGCCACGTCGGCTCGCGAGGTGCGGCGGATGGTGCCACGAAAGGCCCGAGGAACACCGGCCTCTGAGCTGCTGTGCCTGGCAGCCGCTCCGTCCGCCGACCAGGCGCGGACGCAAACCGTGCTCGACTCTGCGCCGGATTGGAACGAGGTCACTCGTCTTGCGGCCGACCATGGCTTGCGGCCAGCGCTGATCGAGTTGCTTTCGGCGGTCGCCTGGAAGCATGTGCCCGACCCGGTGCGACAGGAATTGGAGGAATTCCAAAGCCGGCATCTGCTGCGCATGCTCGAAGTCGCCGAGGAGTTGGCCCAGGCGGCGCGCGATTTCATTGCGCACGGCATTCCTTTCGCCCACTTCAAGGGGCCGGCGCTGTCGACCCAACTCTATCGCCAGCTTGCGGCGCGCGAGTTCAACGACGTCGACCTGATCGTGCCGCCCCGGCACGCCGAGCGCGCCGAGCGGGTTCTCGCGGAGCGCGGCTATCGGCCGGCCTTTGCCGACCCGCGGTTCCGCCGCTTCTTCCAGGGCTATCAAGGCCAGTGTGCCTTCCGGCGCCCCGGCAGCACGGCGTCGCTCGACTTGCATTGGTCGTTCAGCGGCTCCTTCCTGCCGTTTCCGCTGCGCGGCGACGAGATTTGGCACCGCCTGACAAACGTCTCCATTGCCGGCGTGGAGGTGCCGACCCTGCAGCCTGACGACGTGGCGCTGCTGCTCGCCGGTCACGGCACGAAGGAGGGCTGGCGCTCGCTGATGTGGTTGCGCGATTTCGCGTTCGTCGTCGTGCGCTGGCCCGAGCTCGACTGGATCGCCATTCATCGCCGCGCCGCGCGGAACGGCTGCGGCGATGCGGTGTTGCTGGCGTGTGCGCTGGCCGAGAGGATCCTTGCTGTGCCGGTTCCAATGGCGCTCGTGCCGATTCTTGCCGCCGGTGCCCGCGTCGGTCCGCTCACCGCCTCGCTGGCCGATCGCTTGTGTTCTGGAAGCGGCGACAGGCGCCATCTCGGCGATCTCGCGTTGTGCGATCGGTTTCGCGACCGCCTTGGCGCCGGCTTGGGCTTCGCCCTCAGCCCGACGCCCGGCGACTTCGGCGCGCTGCCGCTGCCGCGGCCGCTGTGGCCTGCCTATTACCTGCTGCGGCCGGTTCGGCTGGCCTCGAAAGCGCTGCGCGGCACGCTGCCGCTCCCGTGAGAAAGGCGTACCGCGCGAAGACCTACTCCGCGGCGGCCGCGACGCGATGTCCGAAACGATGATCGGGCAGCAGCACGGCGCGATCGATCGGCGCGCCGGCGTCGAACTTCTGCAGCTCGGGCATCACCGTGGCGGCGAACAGCCGCACGTTGCGCGCCGCCTCCTCGTGCGGCATGCCGGCGTAGGAGAAGACACCGACGAAGCCCGAATTATTGGTCTGTCGGTGGATCTCCGTGATCTTGCCGTGCACCTGCTCGGGCGTGCCGTAGACCTGCAGGTCGGCGAAGAACTCGATCGCCTTCTGGTCGCCGTAGACGGCGAGTTTCTCGTTCATCTTGGCGTAGTACTCGTAGCCGCGCTGGTTCTTCATGTGGGCGCCGGCGAACTGGTAGTGGTCGAGCACGGTGCGGTAGTAGCCGCCGATGTAGCGCATCGCCATCTCGCGGGCGCGCTCCGCGCTCTCGTCGACGAACACCCAGCCGGCCGAGATCGGCTGCGGCGCCGGCGTGCCGTTGATCTCGCGATACAGCGTGTTGTACTCGCGCAGTTCCTTCTCGACCTCGCGCCACGGCTTCTGCGGGATGATCAGCAGGCCGACGCCGAGCTTCGCCATGATCCGCGCGCTTTCGGGACTGACCGCCGCGGCGTAGGTGCGGCCGCGGAAGCTCTTGAACGGCGAGGGGCGGATGGCGGTCGGCGGCTGGTGGTAATGCTTCCCCGCATACTCCATGACGCCGCTCTCGAGGCCGTTGAGCAGCGCTTCGCCGTACTCGACGAACAGCTCGCGGCTGTCGCCCATATCGAGCCGGAACCCGTCGAACTCGACCTTGCCGGCGCCACGGCCGAGCCCGAGGATCATGCGGCCACCCGACAGCTGGTCGAGCATGGAGATCTGCTCGGCGACTCGCATCGGATCGTGCCACGGCAGTACGACGACCATCGACCCAAGCTTGAGGTTGCGCGTCCGGCCGGCCATGTAGGACAGGAACTGCACGACGTCGGGGCACATCGTGTAATCGGTGAAATGGTGCTCGACCGACCAGATCGATTCGAAGCCCAGCGGCTCGGCCATGTCGGCGAGCGCCAGCTCGTTGAGGTAGATCTGGCGGTCCGAGACGGTACGGCCGGTGTTCTGGAAGACGGTCGCCATTCCGACATGCATGGAGAGGTTCCTTGCGCTGTTTGCCGCATGGTAAACGGCCGTTCACATTCTTGGGAAGGGCTGGCCCTCACTTGAAACAGCCTCATTCGGGCGTCATATGCCGCCCATGCGCACCTTCCTCGCCGCCGTCGCCGCCCTCGTTGGCCTCGCTTTCACCATCGCCGCCGGGGCGCAGACCCAGGCCGGCGCTCCGGACGTCGAACGCTACGTCAATTCGATCCGCACGCTTCAGGCGCGCTTCGTGCAGAGCAATCCCAACGGCAGCGTGGTGCAGGGCACGCTCTACCTGCGGCGGCCCGGCCGCATGCGCTTCGAGTACGATCCGCCCTCGCAGCTCAAGGTGGTGGCCGACGGCACGCAGGTGACGATGTGGGAGGATTTCGGCCAATGGCCGATCGGCTGGACGGCCGCCTCCTTCCTGACCAAGGAGCCCTTCCAGCTGTCGGGCGACCTTACGGTCGAATCGAGCCAGCGCACGGCCGACGGCCTGCTGGCGCTCACCCTGGTGCAGACCCGCAAGCCGAAGGAGGGCAAGGTGATCGTCCGCGTGTCGGAAAATCCCATGCAACTGCGCGGCTGGTCGATCATCGACAATCGCGGCAACAAGGTCGAAGTCACCCTGACCGACCTCAAGACCGGCGTGCAGCTCGCCGATTCGCTGTTCAAGTACGACGGACCCGACGCCGGCGAGATTATGCGCGGCGGAAGCAACCGCAACTGATCGGTTGAATTGGCTATAGTCCGCGCATGAGCGGACTCA
>VBAF01000225.1:1139-10257 GCA_005884705.1 Alphaproteobacteria bacterium | reverse complement strand
TCGCCAACGGCTGCACCGAAGGCGAGGCACTGGCGGCGGCGGCCAAGGTTGCCGAGCTGCTCGATCGCTACGACCTGTCGCTGACCGACGTCGAGGTGCGCGACGCGCCGTGCGACCGCCGTGCCTACGAGACCCATCGCAAGAAACGCATCCCGCTCGACGATTGTATCGGCGCCATCGCCGACTTCTGCGACTGCCGTGTCTGGCGCGAGAAGGACCCGGCCGGGGCGGTCCGCTACGTCTTCTTCGGCCTGCGCGCCGACATCGAGGTGGCGCATTACCTCGCCGAGCTGATCGATGGGGCGGTCCGCGCCGAGCTCGGGCGCTACAAGACCACCGCGGACTATCGGCGGGTCCGGCACCAGGACCGGCATGTCGCCAACGCCTCCTTCGCGCTCGGCATGGTCGCGTCGATCGGCGACAAGCTGATGGCGATGAAGGCGAGCCGCGATCGGGTCAAGGAGAGCACCGGGCGCGGCCTGGTCGTTCTCAAGGCAAGCTCCGGACGGTGGATCGTCCGAGCCGAATGGTCTCGCCGGACGCCTACGACGCCGGCGGCGTCGCCGGCGCGTCGCTCGCCATCAATCCCGCACTCCGCGAGCGCTGAGCAGCGTCAGCCGGCCATCGCCGGCCGTCGCTGGCGCCACGGCATCGCCGTTTCATAGGCATGTGCCGCCCGGAACAGCATCGGTTCGCCGAACGGCTTGCCGGCCAGTTGCATCGAGACCGGCAGGCCGCCCTGGCCGAAGCCGGTGCAGACGCTGATCGCCGGAAAGCCCGTCACATTGAACGGCATGGTGAAGGAGGACTTCTCCATGTTCGCCCATTTCGGCACCTCGGCGATGCGCGGCGCCTCGCCGGGCTGGGAGGCGCTGACGATGATGTCGAGATCGGCCATCGCATCGGCCATTTCCCGGCACAGCACGCGGCGGCGGCGCGTCGCCTGGACGATATCCGGACCGCTGACGGTCGCGGCCAGGGCGACGCGGTCGCGGAACAGCTCGCCATAGTCCAGGAAATGCTTGCGCATCCAGGGCGCGTGCAAGGCGAACGCCTCGGTGATC
This sequence comes from Alphaproteobacteria bacterium, assembly GCA_005884705.1. Taxonomy (GTDB): domain Bacteria; phylum Pseudomonadota; class Alphaproteobacteria; order Reyranellales; family Reyranellaceae; genus Reyranella. Next base: position 9,193 of record VBAF01000225.1, on the reverse strand, counting down.
ATCAGCAGGTAGCCGACGGCGTGGTAGTCGGCGGCAGGCGACAGGGCGATGTCGCACACCGCGGCGCCTTCCTTGCGGAAGAAATCCAGCGCCGCGTCGATGCCGGCGCGCGTCGCATCGGACGCGCGATGGTCGGACTCGAAGAAGTGCCGCACCACGCCGATGCGCAATCCCTTCACGCCCTTGCCGATCTCGGCCGTGAAGTCGGGGACGGGACGATCGACGCTGGCCGGATCTGCCGGATCGTGGCCCGCCATGCCCTGCAACAGCAGCGCGCAATCCTCCGCCGTCCAGGCCATCGGCCCGGCGTGGTCGAGGCTGAAGGCGAGCGGCAGGATGCCGCTGCGGCTGGACAGGCCGTAGGTCGGCTTGATTCCCGCGATGCCGCAGAGCGCGGCCGGTCCGCGGATCGACCCGCCGGTATCGGACCCGGTGCCGCCCAGGAGGTGCCGCTCGACGAGCCGCCGGTGAAGCGGCCGGTGTCCCACGGATTGCGTGCCGGCGGCCACGGCAGATCGAAGGACGGGCCGCCAAAGGCGAACTCGTGCGTCGCGAGCTTGCCCAGCATGACGGTGCCCGCGTCGGCCCACTTCTTCACGGTGTGCGCATCGCGCGTGGGCACGTTGTGCTCGAGCAGCCTGGAATGCGCCGTCGTGCGGATGCCGGCGGTGTTGTAGATGTCCTTGTGCGCGATCGGTATGCCGTCGAGCCGGCCGCGCCGCGTCCCCGACATCTGGCGCGCCTCGGCCGCCTTGGCATCGGCGAGCGCCCGGTCTTCGGTCACCAGCAGGAACGCATTCAATTGCGGATCGAGGCGACGGATGCGCTCGAGCTGCATCTTTGCGAGCTCGACCGGCGAGAGCTGCTTGGCTTCGATGCGCTTTGTCGCCTCGGCGATTGTCAGGATCGCCGACATCATTTTTGCTCGACCTGGAAGGTCAGCGCCGGTTCGGCCTCGCGCGGCAGCGGCGTGTTCACGCGCGCCAGCAGGCGCTGGACGATCTCGGCCCCGGGCAGGATGGCGCGGACCTGCTCGGGCGAGTGCGGCAGGCCGGCGCGCGCCAGCATGGCCCTGAGTTCGGCTTCGTCGATCGTGCTCATGCCCGTTCCTCGTCGATCATCAGCGTTGCAATTCCTGGGCCGCGGCGCGGGCGCGCCAGGCCGCGTCGCGCGCCATGTCGGCGCACAGGCCGGTATAGGCGGTCGGATCGAGCAGCTTGCCGATCGCCTTGGGGTCCATGTGCGCCGTCACGCGCTTGTCGTCGGCGAGCAGCTCGGAGAAGGATCGGCCTTCGACGAACGCGGCTTGGGCGGCGTCATAGACCACGTCGTGCGCCCGCTGCCGGCCGATCGCGGCGCCCAAATCGAGCATCACCGCTTCGGCCATGATCAGGCCGCTGCCGAGATCGAGGTTCGCCCGCATGCGCTTGGGATCGACGCGCAGCCCGCGCATGACCTCGTCGAGGCGGGCGAGGATGTCGCCCATGGCGATGCAGGCGCGCGCCTCGGCGGCGTCCATCATCAGGCTCGTCGTGCGGTCGGCTTCGTGCTCGGTGGTCATCGCCTCGAGTGCGAGCGGCACCTGGCTGCGCACTTCGGCCGCGGCGGCGATGATGTCCTGGCAGAGCTTGGGGTTGCGCTTCTGCGGCATGGTCGAGCTGCCGACCGTGCCCGGCGGTACCGGCTCCTCGACCTCGCCGAACTCGGTCTTCATCAAGGTGTAGACCTCGCGGCCGATCTTGCCACAGGTGGCGGCGAGCAGCCCCAGGATGCAGATGTTCTCGGCGAGATGGTCGCCCAGCGCGCGCGACGGCACGCGCATCGAGCCGAAGCCGAGCAGCCGGCCGATCACCTGCTGCACCGGCGGTCCCTGCTGGCCGAGCGAGGCGAAGGTGCCGGCGCCGCCGCCCAGCATGGCGACGAACAGGCGCGGGCCTGCCTCGCGCAGCCGATCGGCATGGCGCATCAGCTCGTCGATCCAGACCGCCACCTTGTAGCCGAAGGTGGCCGGCACCGCGTGCTGGCCGTGCGTGCGGCCGGCCATCGGCATGTCGGCGGTGCGCTCGGCCAGGTCGGCCATCGCGAAAAGCACGCTGCCGATCTGCTTGAAGAAGGTCGCGTGCGCCTGCCGCAGTACCAGCAGATCGCCGGTCTGCGTGATGTTCTGCGTCGTGGCGCCCCAATGGACCCAGCCGCCGTGCGGCTCGCCGACGATGCGGCCGAGCTCCCACACCAGGGGCACCAGCGTGTGGCCGGTGCGGACGAAGCCCTCGTCGATCCGCGCCCGCTCCATCAGCTCGAGCCTGGCCTTCGCGGCGATGGCTTCGGCCGCGGTGGCCGGAATGATGCCAAGCTCGGCCTGGGCGCGGGCCAGCGCCGCCTCGACATCGAGCCAAGCCTGCCAGCGATTCTCCTGGCGATAAAGAGCGCGCAGGCCCGGGTCCGAGATGCGGGTCGCGGTGGGGAGCGTATCGCCGGACATCAGGCGGTCGCGGCCTTGCTCCACAGCGGCCGCACGTCCTTGTCCGGATCGTCGACGGTGCGCGAGTCGTCGTTGAACACCATCGTGCTGCGCTTGTCGGTCGTGTAGGCCGGCCAGTCGGCTTTGCCGCTACGCGCGAAGATGGCCCAGGTGCGCGACACGCGGTCGGCCAGCGCCTGCGCGCCGGGCTTCTGGTGACGCTCGCCGATCACCTTCAGGCTGTCGAAGACGAACGGCACTTCGACCGAATGGCAGGACTTTAGCTTGCCGTCGAACGCCGGCGTCTCCCAGGCGAACTCGTACATCCAGACCGGGGCCTTGGCGCGCGCCGCCCTGCGCTCGGCGAGCAGGACCCCGCGCACGGCGAAATTGGAAGCCGTCGTCGCCGTGATCAGCCGCTCGGCGGCATTGGCGGCCGGTTTGCACGAGGCGTAGTAAGCCAGCACCGGATCGGTTGCCGGCCCGGCGATCGCCTCGAGGCGATTGCGCAGCTCGGCATCGGTCAGTGTGCGATTCCACACCGCATCGTCGGGTGCGAGGAAGATCGCCGATTCGTCCTTGGTGCCGCCGACCAGCACCGGGATATCGTCGGAGATTGCGGTTGCCGGATCGAACGGATGGGCCGGCAGCACCTTGCCGTCGATCACCGGACCGAAGTTGTAGCGGTCGAGCAGGGGATAGCGCGGGCGGGGCAAGGTCTTCTGCGCCGGCGCGATCACCTTGGACAGCTCGGCGATCGGCAAGGCCTGCAGCTTGTCGAGTTGGTCGCCGGCGATGCCGAGCTGCTTCAGGACGGCGTCAGCGAGCTGCGCCGTGCGCTCGCGCTCGGCGAAGCGCACGCTGGCGCCGCTCTGCACGACGGCCTTGTGAAACAGGCCCTTGGCTTGCGGCATGGCGAGCAGGGCGCTCACCTTTCCACCGCCGCCGGACTGGCCGAAGATGGTGACGTTGCCCGGATCGCCGCCGAAGCGGGCGGCGTGGTCGCGCACCCATTGCAGCGCCAGCACGAGGTCGAGCACGCCGGCATTGCCCGACTGGGCGAAGCGCTTGCCGCCGACCGCCGAGAGGTCGAGATGGCCGAAGATGTTGAGGCGATGGTTGACCGCGACCACGACCACGTCGTTGCGCTGCGCCAGGTTGGTGCTGTCGTAGCGTGGCGAGTTGGCCGAGCCGTAGGAGAAGGCACCGCCGTGCAGCCAGACCATCACCGGCCGCTTGGTGTTGTCGAGGCCCGGCGTCCAGACGTGCAAGGTCAGGCAATCCTCGCCGACCGGCAGGGTGTCGATTGGGCCCCACACCGTCGCGAGCTCGGGCCGCTGCGGGGCGGCGGCGGCCTGCGGCGAGCGGCCGGCATAGGCGAGGCACTCGCGCACGCCGGCCCACGGCTCTGCCGGGCGCGGGGGCATGAAGCGGTTGGCGCCCGAGGTCGAGGCGCCGTAGGGAACGCCCTTGAAGACAGTCACACCGCCTGAAACGGCGCCGGCGATCTTGCCGGATGCCGTGTCGACTACCGGCGACCGCTTGGCCTCGGTCGGTCCTTCCGCCAGCAAAACGACGTCGGCCATCGCGCTACTCCCTCTGTGGAAGAGGGAGGCTGCGCGAGACGGCGGTCGTCGTCAATCAGCGAGGCAATACCTTGCGGTAGAGGTGCCATGTCGCGTGGCCCAGCACCGGGAACACGATGGCGAGCCCCAGCAGCAGCGGGATCGAGCCGAGCGCCAGGGCGGCGGCGATGATCAGGCCCCAGAGCGCCATCGGCCCGGGATTCTCGCGCACGACCTCGACCGAGGTCGCGATCGCCGTGCCCAGGCCGACATCGCGATCGAGCAGCAGCGGGAACGACACGACGCTCAGCATCAGGACGGCCAGTGCGAAGACGAAGCCGACCGCGAGGCCGACGATCGCCATGGTCCGGCCGGCGCTCGTGCCCACCACGTCCTGGGCGAAGGCCTGCAGCGAGATCGGCGGCTCGGGTCCCAGGGTCATCAGCCAGATGATGTGCGCCGCGCCCAGCCACAGCACGAACAGCGCCAGCAGCAGCAGGCCGAGCGCCATGATCGAACCCAGCGCCGGCGAGCGTGCCACGCCGAAGGCGTCGGCCCAGCCCTCGGCGCGGCCGGCCTCGCGGCGGCGGCTCATCTCGTAGAGGCCGACGGCGAAGAACGGCGCGATCAGGGCGAAGCCCGAGGCAAGCGGGAAGAGCAGCGGCACCATGCCGTAGCCCCAGATCAGGCGCGACAGCACCAGGCCGACGATCGGATAGAGCAGGCAGAGGAAGATCACGTCGGTGCGGTAGGCGCCGAAATCATCGAAGCCCTGGCGCAGCACGTCCCGCAGGTCGGCCGCTGTGATACGGCGGACCCTGGGCACCGACCGGTCATGGCCTTCCCAGGCGCCTTCCATGGTTTCGCCGGCCGAGCCCATCGCGCGGCCGGTCTGCTTCAGCGAATCCCATCCCCATTCGATCGGGTTGCGAATGTGTTGCTGTATGGCCATGGGGCTTCTCCTTCAGCGAAGGGGCCGCGGGCCGCGTGGCTTGAGGTCGAAATCCGGTCGCAAGTCACGAGGAGCCGCGAACCACCACGGATGGTATGATACGCTTCTGGAAAGCCCGCGTCCGCCGAAACAAGGTTCGCGCATGCGTACCAATTGGCGCGGGTGACAGGTCGATGTTCGGGCTCGGGGGAGACGGCATGCAAGCGGGCAAGACACGCACGGTGATCGCCGCCGGCGCGATCGGCAACGTGCTGGAATGGTACGACTTCGCGATCTACGGCTACTTCGCGAGCTCGATCGGCCGCGCCTTCTTCCCCAAGGAGGATCCCGTCGCGCAGGTGCTGTCGGCCTTCGGCATCTTCGCCGTCGGCTTCCTGATGCGGCCGATCGGCGGCGCGCTGGTCGGCTATATCGGCGACAAGCTCGGCCGCCGCGCCGCGCTCACCTTCTCGGTCACGGCGATGGCGATCCCGACCTTCCTGGTCGGCGTGCTGCCCGGACACGACGTGCTGGGCGTGCTGGCGCCGATCGCACTCACGCTGCTGCGCATGCTGCAGGGCCTGTCGGTCGGCGGCGAATACACCACCTCGATCGTGTTCATGGTCGAACATGCGCCGCCCGGCCGGCGCGGCCTGATCGGCGCGATGGGCTGCTGTGGCGCCATCGGCGGCATTCTGCTCGGCTCGGCGACCGGCGCGCTGCTCAGCAACGTGCTGCCCGCCGATGCCATGCAGGCCTGGGGCTGGCGCATCCCGTTCATGCTCGGGCTGGTGGTCGGCCTCGCCGGCTTCTTCCTGCGCCGCCATCTCGACGAGGGCACGGTGCCGCAGGCGGCCGGCCATTCGCCGCTTCGCGAGACGGTCAGCAAGCACGGCTGGTTGCTGGCGCGGCTTGCCGGCCTGTCGGTCTTCAACGCGGTCGGGTTCTACCTGCTGTTCGTCTATATCGTGAGCTGGCTGGAGCTCGCCGACGGCATCGCGCCCGCTCATGCGCTCGAGATCAACTCGCTCAGCATGCTGGTGTTGCTGCCCTGGATGGTCGCGATGGGCGCGCTGTCGGACCGGCTCGGCCGCAAGCCGCTGCTGCTGACCGCGACGGCGCTCGCCGTCGTGTCGGCCGTGCCCTTGTTCTGGCTGATGCAGAGCGAGCACCGCCTCTTCATCCAGCTTGGGCAAATCGGCTTCGTGCTGTCGGTCGGCATGTTCCTCGGCACCCAGCCGACCTTGATGGTCGAGGAGGTGCCGGTCGCGGTGCGCTGCACCGCGATCGCGCTGGGCTATAACGTCACCCTGGGCCTGGTCGGCGGCCTCAGCCCGCTGGTCGCGACCTGGCTGGTCGACCGCACCGAGGATCAGCTCGCGCCCGCCTTCATGATCATGGCCGCGTCGGCGGTCTCGTTCCTGTCGGTGCTAAGCTTCCGCGAGCGCGGCCGGGGGCCGCTCGAGGCCGCGGTCTCACCCGCCTCGGCGTAGGCCCGGCCCGGGGGCGATTTTCCTCCTCAGAGCTTGCCCGCCATCTCCTCGACGACCCACAGCGGCGCCTCGCCCCGGGCGACGCGTTGCACATTGTCGAAGCCGTTGCGCAGTCGGGTGATGTTGCTCTCCCAGGTCGGGCCGGCGAGATGGGCGGTCAGGACCACGTTGTCGAGCTTGAGCAGCGGATTGTTGGGCGGCGTCGGCTCCTCGTCGAACACGTCGAGGAGCTCGCCCCGCGACAGCGCCTCGGTCATCGCCTTCTCGTCGATCACCGGTCCGCGCGAGGTGTTCACGATGATCGCTGACTTCTTCATCACGGCGAGCTCCTGCCTGCCGATGATGTGGCGCGTCGAATCGTTCAGCGGCACGTGCATCGAGACGATGTCGGAGGTGCGCAGGATCTCGGGCAGCAGGCGAAAGCGGACGCCCAGCGCGTCCTCCTGCTCCTCCTTGAGCCGGGCGATGTCATAATAGTGCACGATCATGCCGAAGGCCTGGGCGAGCCGCGCCACCTTCTTGCCGATGGTGCCGAGGCCGATGATGCCCAGCACCTTGTTGCGAACCTCATGGACGGTCGGCGGCGCGTTGCCGTGCCAGCGGCCGGCAGTGACGTTGGCGTGCTGGGTGATCAGGCGGCGCGACACCGCCAGCATCAGCAGCACGGCGTGCTCCGACACCGCGACCGAGTTGGCGCCGCCGTTGTTGCACATCGGCACCTTGGCCTTGATCGCGGCGGCGATGTCGGCGCGGTCGTAGCCGGCGCTCAGCAGCTGGATCAGCTTGAGCTTGGGCGCATCCTGCTGCACGAAGCCCACGAAGTAGTCGGCGCCGGGCAGGGCGGCCTTCTGCTCCGGCGAATTGTGCAGCGCCTTGACGATCTCGAAACCCTTGGATGCGAGGTCGTCGACCATGGAAATGGTGTCCTTGGGTCCGACGACGAGTACGCGTTCAACCATCAGAAAGCCTCCGCAGCGGCACGATGCCCTTTGAGCAGTCCGGGCAGCCGGCCCGGTTCGGTTCGGCCCCAGCCGCATTCGGCCGAAAGCCCGAAATCGTCGATGAATTTCCTGGCCACCGCGATGCGCGCCTTGTCGCCGGCGGCGTCGTCGTGGTGCAGCAGGCCGAGATACAGCTCGGTGCCCGCCGGCCGCCGCCAATTCTTCAGCGGCGCATGGTACGGCGCATCGGTGCGGTCCTTTGGCACCGGGATATGGAAATAGTCGATCGGCCGCCGGGTCGCACCGGCGATGCCTTCCATCATTTCGACCAGGAGCGCGGCGTCCTTCGGCTGGACCAGATGCTCGTCCGCCGGCGAGCCGTAGCACAGGTGATAGCCCAGCTCGATCCCGGAAGGCACCGCATCGCCGAGCCGGCCCAGCATGTCGAAGGTCTGGCTCTTGTAGTCGGCCGGGCGGTCTTCGAAGTAGTTCTCGAAGACCAGCACCTCCTGGCAGACATCCCATTGGATCGCGAGATCCGGCGCCGGAATCGCCTCCGCGATGTTGGCGAGCGCCTTCAGGAGCGCGCGCTCATAGACGCGGAAGTAGGTCTGCCGCGCCGGGCCGCTGACATAGAGGTAGCCGCTCGAATGCGGCGTCGGC
>VBAF01000225.1:0-1088 GCA_005884705.1 Alphaproteobacteria bacterium | reverse complement strand
AGCGTAGGAGGCGGCCGCCGCGGAGTCATAGCCGGTGTCGAACACGACCGTGTCGGGATCGACACCCGGCTTGAAGCGGACCTGCGGGATCTCGCGCACCACCTTGCCGTCCCATTGCACGAACGGGAAGGGCGGCACCGTCGGGTCGATCTCCATGGCGGGATGGGCGCGCAGCATCTGACCCTGGAAATAGACCCAGCGTGAGCGCTCGCCGGTCTCGCCGTCGGGCATGCGGCCGACGTGCGGCCCGAGTTCCTTCGCGAGCGTGCGGAAGACCTCCTCGCTCGAGCCGAGCGGGATGCTGCCGATCAGATGCAGCCGCTCGCGAGCCTGCATCAGGCGACCTTCTCGAGCTTCTGCAGCGACCGCAGGAACTTCGGCACCGGCACGCCGGGATGGGTGCTCGGCCAATTGGTGTAGCTCACCTCACCGACATAGATGCTGCCCCTGGAGTCGACGGCGAGGCCGTGCGGCGACAGGAACTTGCCCGGCTCCTGGCCCGGGCCGTGCTCGCCGCCCAGTCGTGCGATCGTCTTGCCCTTCTTGTCGACGATGGCGAGGCGCGGGCCGAGGTTGGTGTGCTTGCTGTTGACCGGCATGCCGGGTCCCAGCTCGCCGATGATGAATTGCGGATTGGCGCCGCCGCAGCAATAGAGCGCGCAAGGCCGATGCATGTTGTTCCACTGCATCTCGTACTTGCCGTTGCCGTCAAACACCTGCACGCGATGGTTCTCGCGGTCGGCGACATAGACCCAGCCGTCCTGGTCGGTGACGACGTTGTGTACGATGTTGAACTGGCCGGGGTCGGTGCCGGTGGTGCCCCAGCACATCAGGTGCTTGCCGTCGGGTGAATATTTGTGGACGCAGGAATTGCCGTAGCCGTCCGAGACGTAAATTTCGCCCTTCGGGGAAAGGGCCGTGTGCGTGCAGCGATTAAAAGGTTTGCCGCTCAGAAAAGGCGCAGGCTGGTCGGGCACGCCGATGGTCATCAGCACCTTGCCCTCGGTGGTGATCTTGCGGACGGTGTGGTCGCCGTCGTCGGTGCAGTAGAGCGTGTCGTCGGAATCGATGTGGATGCCGTGGGCGCG
>VBAF01000224.1 GCA_005884705.1 Alphaproteobacteria bacterium | reverse complement strand
CGATCATCCTGGGTGGCGAGAGCGACCACACGCTGCGCCGCATCGTCGACTATTGCGACGGCTGGCTCCCGCGCACCCGCCAGGGCTTCGACGCCAAGGAATCGATCGCCCGCCTGCACAAGATGGCGGAGAAGAAGGGCCGCGATCCCAAGACACTGTCGGTCACCGTGTTCGGCGCACCGACCAAGGCGGAGGCATTGGCGGACTACGCCAAGGCCGGCATCGACGGCGCCCTGCTGGCGATCCCCGACGACAGCCGCGACGACATCCTGCGCTATCTCGACAAGGTCGCGCCGCTCGCCAAGGCCCACGCGTGAGCGTCGCCATCGGCCTCGGCCTGATGGACTATCCGTTCGCCGGCGCCGGCGACTACTGGCGCTGGGTCGACTTGTGCGAGGCGGGCGGGGTCGATTCGATCTGGCAGACCGACCGGCTGGTGAGCCGCACACCGATCCTCGAATGCATGACGGTGATGGCGGCGCTCGCGGGGCGCACGCGGCGGCTGCGCTTCGGCATGAACGTGGTGTCGCTGGCGCTGCGCGATCCGGTGCTGCTGGCCAAGCAGTGCGCCACCATCGACGTGCTGTCGGAGGGCCGGCTGCTGCCCGCCTTCGGCATCGGCAGCCCGCTCGGCCCCGAATGGGAAGCGCTCGACATCGACACCAGGACGCGCGGCCGGCGCACCGACGAGAGCCTTGAGATCATCGCCCGGCTGTGGCGCGAGGAGAGCGTCGACTTCGCGGGCCGGCACTATCGGCTGAAGGGCGCGTCGATTTCGCCCAAGCCGGTGCAGCCCGACCTGCCGATGTGGATCGGCGGCTCGTCGGACGCAGCGATCCGGCGCACGGCAAAGTACGGCACCGGCTGGCAGGGCGGCGGCGAGACCATGGAGGACGCGATCCGCGTCGTCGCAGCCATCAAGAAGGCGCTGACGGAGTCCGGACGTACCATCGACGAGGACCACTACGGCGCGAGCTTCCCGTTCTATTTCGGCGCGCCGGGCGACGGCACCGTGGGCCGGGCGATGGAAGCCTATGCCAAGCGCACCGGCCGCGATCCCAGCCGGCAGTTCGCCGTCGGCGACGCCAACACCATCCTCGACCGCGTCGGCGAGTACGTGGCGGGCGGCGTTCACAAATTCATCCTGCGGCCGATCGGTACCGGCGAGCAGGTTCTGGCCCAGACGCGGCTGCTGATCGAGCAGGTACTGCCGCAGGTTGGCACGCGCTGGCCGAAACCCGCGAAGGCGGCGGCCTAGTGGGTAATGATCTCTGCTCAAACCCGTCGTCTCGACCGGAGCCGAGCGTAGCGAGGCGCAGCGGAGAGACCTTGTCTCCACTCTCAAGCGCTCTGGTTGCGGAGAGAAGGCCCCTCGGCTTCGCTCGGGGCGACGGATAAAGCTCAAGTCATCGGGCCCTACGGAGAGAGACATGAAACTCGGCGTGGCGATGTTCTTCACCGACTATTCGATGACGCCGCAGGAGCTGGGCGTCGCTGCCGAGGAGCGCGGCTGCGATTCGGTCTGGTCGCCCGAGCACAGCCACATCCCGCTGTCGCGCGAATCTGCCTTCCCCTCGGGCGGCGACCTGCCGAAGAAATACTACGACGCGATGGACCCGTTCGTAGCGCTGATGGCGGCAGCGGCGGTCGTCGCCTCGATCGACCAGCTGTCGAACGGCCGCTTCCTGTTCGGCGTCGGCAACGGCTGGAACAAGGACGAGATGCGCAACCACGGCACCGCCTTCGAGACCCGCCACAAGCTCGCGCGCGAGCGGGTCGAGGCGATGAAGGCGATCTGGAGCAAGTCCAAGCCCGAGTATCACGGCGAGATGGTCAACTTCGACCCGATGATGACCTGGCCCAAGCCGGTGCAGAAGCCGCACCCGCCGATCCTGGTCGGCGGCGCCTTTCCTTATGGCGCGCGGCGCGCGATCCGCTATGGCGACGGCTGGATGCCGCACCGTGCGCGGCCGCAATACCCCAATGTACGCGACCTCCTGCCCGAGTTCCGCAAGCTCGCGGCCGCCGCCAACCGCGAGGTGCCGGTGACGATCTGGGGCGCCAAGGACGAGGACATGCTGAAGCAGGATCGCGATGCCGGCGTGGTGCGCGTGATCATCAGCCTCGAATCGGCGAAGTCCGGTGACATCCTGCCCGAGCTCGACCGCTGGTCGAAGCTGGCGGAGAAGGTGGCCTAGCGGAACAGATCCTCGGTCGCCGGACGCACCAGCTCGGCGGCGTTGGTCGCCGGCAGCTTCCAGCTGAGGCCGCGCACCAGCACGACCGGCTGCGCCTCGTCGGCCTGGCCCATGACCAGGGACGCCGCCGCCGCGATCTCGTCGGCGAAGGCGGAGATGGTGACCTGCAGAGCGCCGGCAGGCCGGCCGCGCCGATGGCGACACCCGCCGTGCCGCGCCGCCAGGCCCGTCCGAAACTGTCGGTGATGACCACTGCCAGCGCCACGCCGTGCTTGGCGGCAAGGCGTGCCCGCAAGGCTTCGGCGCTGGCGTCGGGATCGACCGGCAGCAGCAAGGCGCGTTCTACGCCGTCGGTTGGCCCGACATTGGACTGGTCGACACCGGCATTGGCCATGACGAAGCCCAGGCGGTGCTCGACGATCAAAACGTTGGGCCTCGACCGCACGACGCGCACCGACTCCGACAGGATCAGCTCGACCAGCCGCGGGTCCTTCTGTACCGCCGCCGCCAGTTCGATGGCGCGCGGCGAGGGCTTGACGGCCGCGATCTCGACCATGCGGCCCTCGGCCTTGGAGACGATCTTCTGGGCCAGCACCAGCACGTCGCCTTTGCGCAGCGCCAGCTCGCCGATCAAACGTTCGCCGATCAATGAAGCGAGATCGTCGCCCGCCTTCACCATCGGAATGCCGGGAACGGCGAGCAGATCGACCTTCTGCATCAGCCGAACTTCTTGCGCATCCGCGGCGCCACCTGCTCGGCGAACAATTTGAGGAAGCGCGCCTGGTCCGGACCCGGCGCGTGGAACACCAGATGCTTGAAGCCCAGCCCGACATAGCCGCCAACCTTCTCGACGACCTCGTCGGGATCGGTCGAGACGATCCAGCGGCTGGCGGCGCGCTCGACCGGCAGCGCATCGGCAAGCTTCTGCATCTCGACCGGATCCTCGACCGACATTTTCTCCTCGGGCGTGAGCGCCAGCGCCGCCCAGTGGCGGGTGTCGTCGAGCGCGCGTGCCTTGTCGCTGTCGAACGACAGCTTGATCTCGATCATGTTGTCGTAGGGATGCTTCTTCGGCTCGGCGGCCTTGCCGATGCCCTCGGCGACGCTCGGCATCAGGGTCTCGGTGTAGAGGTCCCATTTCTTGCCGCTGGTGCAGATGAAGCCGTCGCCGGTCCGGCCGGCATAGCGCGCCACCACCGCGCCGGCGGCCGCGACATAGATCGGGATCTCCTGGTCGGGCCGGTCGTAGATCGTGGCCTTCTCGGTCTTGTAGTACTCGCCCTCGAACGTGACGCGCTCCTCGCGCCACAGCTTGCGGATCAGGGTCACCGCCTCGCGCATGCGGGCGAAACGCTCCTTGAACTCGGGCCACGGCGCGCCGGTCGACGGCACCTCGTTCAGCCCCTCGCCGGTGCCGATGCCGAGGATCACCCGGCCCGGCGCCATCGCGCCCAGCGTGCCGAATGCCTGCGCCACGATCGACGGGTGATAGCGGAAGGTCGGGGTGAGCACGCTGGTGCCCATCACCAGCTTGGTGGTCCGCGCCGCCAGCGCGCCAAGCCAAACCAGCGAGGACGGCGCGTGGCCGTCGACATGCTTCCACGGCTGGAAGTGATCGCTGACGAACGCCGAGTCGAGGCCGACCTGCTCGGCCATGATGGAGAAATCCAGCAGCTTCGAGGGCGCGAACTGTTCGGCCGACGCCTTGTATCCGAGCTTTAGCACGGGCGATGTCCCTTATGTTGCGACGCGATTCCTAGCATATCGGACACACAGGTGGCGTCTGAAACGGCATCCTCAGTCGCGCGGGTTGCGCAGGACGATGCAGGCTCCGCCCGCAGCATGCAGCTTCGCACACAGCGCATCCGCCTCCGTCCGGCTCTTTTCCGAGACGCGGACGATGAAGGGCGCGGCCCGCGGTGAGTTCATGACCAGCGGCAACCGGTCGCCCAGAATCGAAGGGTATTTGCGACGCAGTCGTTCGTAGGCGGCAAGCACACCGCCTTCGGACCAGGTGCCGGCGAGTTGGACGCCCCATGGTCCCCAGGCGGGGCTGGACGAGAGCGGGAGTCGATGGCGCACATTCTCGATCAGCAGCTTGGCCAGTGCGACGCAACGCGCGCCGGTCGGCTCGGGCGCGGACTCGAGCTGCGGCGTCGGCTTGGCAATCCACGCTTCCGCGGCATAGCCGGTGACGATGCGGACATAGGCCTGCGTCTCGAACGGCAGATAGCCGCGGCCGGCGAGCCAGGCTTCGACCGCGCCGGGCCCGGCATTGTAGGCGGCCGCGGCCAAACCGAGGTTGCCGCGGAATGTCGTGCGCAGCTCGCGCAGGTAGCTCGCCGACTCGCGCAGCGCCTGCAGCGGCTCGAACGCATTGGCAAGCCCACGCATCACGGCGGTCTGCGGCATGAACTGCGCGATGCCCTGCGCGCCCTTGGGGCTTACCGCCTTCGAATCGAAGCGGCTCTCCTGCCAGATCAGGCGCGTGAAGAATTCCTCGGGGAGCTCGTTGTCGGCCGCCGCCTGCGCCAGGGTACGGCAGATCTCATCGACAGCCGGCGGCTCGGCATGCGCCGGCGTCCGTTGCAACAAGGCAGCGGCGAGCACCAGACAGGCTGCCGTGAGGCGGTTCATGGTCCGCAACAAACCTCGAATGTGCCTATCGCACAACGGCTCCGGTGGTTTGACTCGCCTCAGGCCGGTTGCAACCATCTCGGCAACAGGGAGGAAGGCGAATGGCCGGTGTGAACTGGACCGACTCCACCATCGAGGCCGCGGGCACGACGCTCCATCTGTCGCGCGCCGGCCGGGGGCGTCCCGTCCTGGTTCTGCATCACGAGACCGGCACGCTCGATCGCCTGCCGTTCTACGACTCGCTGGCGGCGCGGTACGACGTGCTGGTGCCGCATCACCCGGGCTACAGCCGCTCGCCGCGGCCCGACTGGATGCGCAGCGTGCGCGACATCGCCGTGGTCTATCGCGGGCTGTTGAGCGGGCTGAAGGTGAAGAACGCGGCACTGGTCGGGCTGGGCTTCGGCGGCTGGATCGCCGCCGAGATGGCCAGCATGGCGCCGGGCGATCTCTCGCACCTGGTGCTGGTCGGCGCGATGGGCATCAAGCCGCCGCAAGGCGACATCCTCGATCTCGCGATCACCGGCTACATGGATTATGCGCGGGCCGGCTTCCACGACCAGAAGGCGTTCGACCGCGTCTATGGCGCGGAGCCGCCGACCGACCAGCTCGAGATGTGGGACATCTGCCGCGAGATGAGCTTCCGCATCGCCTGGAAGCCCTACATGTACAGCCAGACGCTGCCGCATCTGCTGGGCTCGGTGCGCGCGCCGGCGCTGGTCGTGTGGGGCGGCGAGGACAAGGTCGTGCCGCAGAGTGCGGCCAAGGTCTATGCAAAGGCGCTAACCAACGCCAAGCTCGAGATCGTCAAGGGCTGCGGCCATTGCGTCGACATGGAGCAACCCGATGCGCTCGCCAAACTGGTCACCACTTTCATCGGTCAGGAGTGAACCATGCACCTGATGTATTTCACCGAGCAGCCGATGTCGGCCTATTCCGAGCAGGCCGGCCGCGACTTCGGCGCCACCGCGCTGATGTTCCCCAACAGCCACTTCGATCCGAAGGAAGGCTCGCGGCTCTACAACAACTACATCGAGCAGTACATGCTGGCCGAGGAGGTCGGCGTCGACGGCATCATGCTGAACGAGCACCACAACGCGCCGTTCTGCATGCAGGCCAAGGCCAACATCTTCGCCGCCATCCTCGCCGGCATGACCAAGAAGGCCAAGATCGTCATGCTCGGCAATCCGCTGCCGCTGGCGGAGAACCCGGTGCGGCTGGCCGAAGAGCTCGCCATGATCGACATGATCTCCAAGGGCCGGCTGGTCTCGGGCTTCGTGCGCGGCGGCGGCCAGGAGCAGCTCGCCACCGGCGTCAATCCGGCCTTCAACCGCGAGCGCTTCGAGGAGGCGCACGAGCTGGTGGTCAAGGCGTGGACCCAGCCCGGCCCGTTCCGCTTCGAGGGCACGCACTACCAGCATCGCGTCGTGAACCCGTGGGCGGTGCCGCTGCAGAAGCCCTATCCGCGCGTCTGGATCCCGGGCGTGATCAGCAAGGAGACGATCGTGTGGGCAGCGCAGCAGCGCTATCCCTACATCGCGCTCAACACCTCGATCGAGCAGACCAAGAAAATCTGGGAGCTCTACGATCAGGTCGCGCTGCAGCACGGCTATGTCGGCGGGCCGGAGAATCGCGGCTACCTGATCCAGGTCCACATCTCCGACAACGAGGAGAAGGCGATCGAGAACGCCCGGCAGTTCCGCTGGATGCAGGGCGAGTTCACCGGCCTCGCCCATCCGGTGTGGAGCACGCCGTCGGGCTACGGCTCGCCGACCGCGCGCCGCGCCTTCGTCGAGTTCGCCGCCGGCCGCGCCATCAACCCACGCGGCAACACCAGCTTCGAGCAGCAGATGGCCGACCTGCGCATCATCGCCGGCACGCCCAAGACGGTGGTCGCCAAGCTGCGCCGCATCCTCGAGGAGACGCGGCCCGGCATCCTGGCGCTGTGGGGCAACGACGGCCGGGTGAGCCAGGAGGATTCGCTGACCTGCATCCGGCTGATGGGCACCGAGGTCTTCCCGGCGATCCGCGAGATCGCCAAGGAGCTCGACCTCAAGAGCCCGTTCGAAGCGAACGCGCCGGTCCACCTGCGTTATTCCAAGGATCTCAAGCCCGCGGCCAAGGCCGCCGCGGAATAAGGGGAAGACATGCAGCTCGGAGCATCCATCGCCGTCGGCGACATCGGCGCCGGCCCTGCCGTCATGCGCGACTACGCGCAGGCCGCCGAAGGGCTCGGCTTCGACTACCTCGTCGCCCCCGACCACGTGATCGGCGTCGACCCCGCCAAGATCGCACCGGGCCAGCGCGGCTCGAACGCCACCGCCTATCACGATCCGTTCGTGCTGTTCGCCTTCCTGGCCGGTGTGACCAAGAAGATCGGCTTCGCTGCCGGCGTGCTGATCCTGGCGCAGCGCCAGGCCGCGCTGGTCGCCAAGCAGGCCGCTTCGCTCGATGCCCTCAGCGAGGGCCGCTTCCGGCTCGGCGTCGGCGTCGGCTGGCACGAGATCGAGTTCCAGGGCCTCGGCATGGACTTCCACACCCGCGGCAAGCGCTCGGCCGAACAGGTCCGCTTCATGCAGGCGCTGTGGGCCAAGCCCGGCATCAGCTTCAAGGGTGAGTTCCACGAGCTCGCCGACGGCGGCATCAACCCGCGGCCCAAGTCGGGCAAGGTGCCGGTGTGGTTCGGCGGCCATGCTGAGGCGACGCTCAAGCGCGTGGCCAAGTACGGCGACGGCTTCATGCCCAACCGCTGGCCGCCGGGCGACGAGGTGCTCAAGACCTTCGACCGGCTGCACGGGATGATCAAGGAAGCCGGCCGCAAGCCCGAGGATGTCGGACTCGAGGTCTGGGTCTCGCCGGGCAAGGGCACCCCCGACGACTGGCGCAAGGAGGTCGCGTTCTGGAAGAAGGCGGGCTGCAGCCATGTGCTGGCGCACACCACCTTCACCAGCGCGATCCATGAGCGGATCAAGGGCAAGACTTACGACGATCACCTCAAAGCGATCACAAAATATCGCGAGGCCGTAAAGGATCTCCTGTGAAGTTTACGCTGCACTTCGGCAACAACACCTTCCCCGACCTCGCCGGCGCGATCCGCATGGTCAAAACAGCCGAGGCCGCCGGCTTCGACTCCGTCGTTACGGTCGACCATGTCGTGTTCCCGCACAGCTACACCTCGGTCTATCCCTACGCGCCGGGCGGCCGGCTGCCGGGCGGGCCGGGCGGCTCGCTGCCCGATCCGCTGATCTGGATGGCGGCGATGGCTGCGGTCACGCAGAAGCTGCGCTTCATGACCGGCGTGATCATCCTGCCGCTGCGCAACCCGCTGGTGCTGGCCAAGCAGGTGGCGACGCTCGACCATATGAGCGGCGGC
>VBAF01000223.1 GCA_005884705.1 Alphaproteobacteria bacterium | reverse complement strand
ATGCCACGGCGATGTTGCCGTTGGCGCCCTTGCCGGCGTAACCGGTCGCCACGATCACCACCGAGATGAAGGCGAAGGAGGAGCCGAGATAGCTCGGCACCTTGCCGCCGGTGATGGCGAAGAAGATCAAGGTGCCGATGCCGCTCATCAGCACGCAGACATTGGGATCGAAGCCCATCAGGATCGGCGCCAGCACGGTCGAGCCGAACATGGCGACGACGTGCTGCAGGCCGAGCGCGGTCGTCTGTGGCCACGGCAGGCGCTCGTCGGGCGCGACGACCGTGCCGTCGGCGGCAGGTTTTTCCTTCCACAGCATGGCTGAACGGCTCCCCCGGTTTCGCAGGGTTATTGTCCAGAGTTCGGGTGTGGAACGAAAGCCTTGCCGCCTGTGCAAAAGAAAAGGGCGTCGCACATGCGACGCCCGTTCAAGCTCTGTCGTCCTGAGCGAAGCGACGCTGGAGTGGCGCGTCCCCAGCGATCTAGTTGAGGAACTTCAGGTACTGCCCCACGAAGTCGCAGCCGACGTCCTTCGCGTAGGCGTCGATCAGCTTCTTGGTGATCGGGCCCGGCGTCCTGCCGTCGCCGACGGCCGCGCCGTTGAAGCTCCTGACCGGCAGGATGCAGAGGCTGGTCGAGGTCAGGAACATCTCCTCGGCATTGGCCGCGTCGAACAGGTCGATGTCGCCCGCGGTGCAGTCGATGCCGAGCGTCTTGGCCATGTCGATCGTCATCTGGCGCGACACGCCGGGCAGCACGTAGCGCTCCGACGGCGTGAACAGCGCGCCCTCGCGCACGATGAAGATGTTGGAGCCCAGCCCCTCGGCCAGGTTGCCGTGCTCGTCGAGCAGCAGGCCCCAGGCGTCGGGGTTCATCGCCTTCACCGGCTTCTCGGCCATGATCATGTTGAGATAGTTGTGCGTCTTGGCGCGGGGCGAGAGCATCGACGGTGCGGTGCGCCGCGTCGTCGTGGTGATCACCTCGGCGCCGTCGCGATAGAGCTTGGCGCGCTTGGCGAGCGGCAGCGGCAGCACCTCGATCACGACGTTGGGGCCGGTATGGTCCCAGCCCTCGTCGCCGACCGCGTCGACGCCGCGGCTGACCCGCTGGCCGACCCACCAGTCGCCGACGGCGGGCCGCAGATGCTCGTTGCGCGCCACGACCTCCTCGCTGTGCGCCACCATCTCCTTGGGCGACACGCCGGGATCGATCTGCAGGTAGCGTAGCGAGCGGTAGAAGCGGTCGATATGCTCCTTCAGCCGGAACGGCGCGCCTTCGAAGGTGCGGGTCATGTCGAAGGCGCCGTCGCCGTACTTCCAGCTGCGGTCGCGGAACGGGATCATGACCTGGTTCTCGGGCATGAACTTGCCGTTGAACCAGGCGATGCGTTGGTTGCTGAGTTGCTGGGCCATTCTCTGCTCCCTTCGTAGGCCGTCAGTATGGACGAACTCCCGGCATGAAGGCATTGTTTTTGCTGGATGGGGGTCATGCGCAGTTACGCTAGGTCGATCGCACTTTACGAACGCACCAAGAAGAGCTTGGCGGGCGGCGTCAGTAGCAATGTTCGCTATGCGGCGACGCCGGTGCCGCTGTTCTTCACGCGGGGCGAGGGCGCGCGACTCTACGACGTCGACGGCAACGTCCATATCGACTACGTGCTCGGCAACGGGCCGGCGATCCTCGGGCATGCGCCGAAGCCTGTCGTGGCGGCGGTCGCGGAGTCGCTCGCCGACGGCCAGGTCTATGCAGCGCAGCATCCGCGCGAGACCGAGCTGGCCGAACGGCTGTGCGCGTTGCTGCCCGGCATCGAGGTCGTGCGCTTCGCGACCTCCGGCACCGAAGCCGTGCTGATGGCCTTTCGCTTGGCGCGCGCCTTCACTGGCCGCACCAAGATCCTGAAATTCGAGGGCCATTATCACGGCTGGACCGACCAGGCCTATATCAGCGCCCGGCCGTCGCTCAACGAAGCGGGCCCGGCCGAGGCGCCCGTGCCGGTTGCGGGCTCGCCCGGCATCCCGGCCAGCGTGCTCGAGGATACCGTCGTCGCCGGCTGGAACGATCTCGACCGGCTGGCACAGGCCTTCGCGCGGCACGAGGGCGAGATCGCCGCCGTCATCATGGAGCCGGTGATGGTCAATGGCGGTCCGACCGAGCCGAAGCCGGGATATCTCAACGGGGCGCGCGAACTTTGCCGTGCCAACGGTGCCTTGTTCATCTGCGACGAGGTGATCACCGGCTTCCGCGCCGGCCTGCGCGGGGCGCAAGGACGCTATGGCGTCACCGCCGACCTCACGATCTACGCCAAGGCTGTCGCGGCCGGCTTTCCGCTGGCGGTGGTCGGCGGCCGGCGCGATGTCATGGATACGCTCGACAAGGGCGTGATGCATGGCGGCACCTACAACGGCAACGTCCAGAGCATGGCGGCGGCGCTCGCCGCGCTCGACGTGCTCGAGGCCGGCGACGGCGCGGTCTATCGCGCGCTCGAAGCGCGCGGCACCCGCCTGATGCAGGGCCTCGCGGGGATCGCCCGCCGGCACGGGCACGGCGTGCCGGTCCGCGTGCAGGGCCTGCCGGCAATCTTCCAGGTCTTCTTCACTGACGGCCCGGCGCCGTCGAATTACCGCGAGGCGGTCGCCTGCGATCGCGACAAGGCGCTCGCCTTCCACACCGCGCTGCAGGACGAGGGGATCCGCACCAACCAGCAGGCCAAGTGGTTCCTGTCGACCGCGCATGACGACGCGATCATCGACGAGACGCTGGCGGCGGCCGACCGCGCGATGGCTGCGATCGCATGAGCGACATCCGGCTCGAAGGCGTGACCAAGCGCTATGGCCCGGTGGCGGCGGCCGAGGAGGTCGATCTCGCGGTCGCGCAGGGCGAGTTCGTCACCATTCTCGGGCCGAGCGGCTCGGGCAAGACGACGCTGCTCTCGCTGATCGCCGGCCTCAACCGGCCAACCGGCGGCCGCATCTTCATCGGCGGCCGCGACGTCACCGACGCGTCGATGGTGTTCCAGTCCTACGCCATCTGGCCGCACATGAGCGTGTTCGACAATGTCGCCTTTCCGTTCAAGGTCCGCGGCGTATCGCGTGACAAGACGCGCGAAGGTGTTGCGCGCGCGCTTACGCTCGTCGATCTGCACGACTATGCCGATAGACCGGCGACGCAACTGTCGGGCGGCCAGCAACAGCGCGTGGCGCTCGCCCGCGCCATCGTCTTCAAGCCCGACATCCTGCTGCTCGATGAGCCGCTCGGCGCGCTCGACCGCAAGCTGCGCGAGGAGCTGCAGGTCGAGCTGAAGCAGCTGCAGCGTACGCTGGGCGTCACCACCCTGCTGGTGACGCACGACCAGGAGGAGGCGCTGTCGCTGTCCGACCGGATCATGGTGCTGAATCACGGCCGCACCCAGCAGGTCGCGGCGCCGGCCGAGGCCTACCTGAAGCCGGTCAACCGGTTCGTCGCCGAGTTCCTGGGCATGACGGCGGGCGCACCGGGCTGGTGCGGCCCGAGCGGGTGCGGCTGCAGCCGCTCGGCGTCAACGGCGGACGGCCGGCCAGGGTGGTGGAGGCGATCTATCTCGGACAGATGGTGCGCTATCATCTGGCGCTGGAGGGCAACGAGACGGCGATGGTGGCGGCGCTGCCGTTCGTCGGGCGGGTGTACCAGGCGGGCGAGCCAGTCGCGGTGTCGTGGGATGCGGCCGATATCTGGCCGGTGGCTTGAGGCAAATCAGCAAATCAACAGAGGGGTCGGCGATGAAGAGACGGACATTCGTGGCGGCGGCGGCGAGCCTGCCGGCGGTCAACATTCTCTCCGGGACGGCGCGCGCGCAGTCCAAGGAGATCCGCATGATCGAATCGGGCGGCGCGTCCGGCGAATCGATCGAGAAGGGCTATATCGAGCCCTTGTTCAAGAAGACCGGCATCAAGGTGGTGCGCGAGAGCCCGAGCTCGCTCGGCAAGCTGCGCGCGCTGGTCGAGAGCGGCCAGACCACCACGACGCTGTTCGAGCTGGGCTCGGGCATCGTGCAGCAGGCCAAGAAGCTCGGCCTGATCGAGAAGATCGACTGGGCCGCGGTCGATCCGGCGCCGATGTTCCCCGAGGCCAAGGCGGAGTACGGCTTCGGCTATCAGTATTTCTCGACCATCATGGCGTGGCGCAAGGGGGTCAAGGAGCCGAAGACCTTCGCCGAGTTCTTCGACAGCAAGGCGTTTCCCGGCAAGCGCTGCCTGCCCGACTTCCCGCATTACTGCCTGCCGTTCGCGTTGCAGGCGACCGGTGTGCCGATCGACAAGCTGTTCCCGCTCGACGTCGACCTTGCCTTCAAGAAGCTCAACGAGGTCAAGAAGGACGTCGCGGTGTGGTGGAAGGCGGGTGCCCAGCCGCCGCAGCTCATGAAGGACAACGAGGTGCAGTACTCGATCTGTTGGTCGGGCCGCGTGGTCGGCGATCCGGCGTTCGGGCTGAACTTCGCCGGCGGCAAGGCCGATCTGTCCTTCATCGCCATCGTCAAGGGCTCGTCGCCCGAGAACAAGGCGGCAGCCCACAAGCTGTTCCACGAGATGTCGCTGCCGGAGAACCAGGCCAAGGCCGCCGAGGTGATCTCCTACACCGGCCCGAGCCCCAACCTCGATCCGCTCTTGCCCAAGGACAAGCTCTGGCAGTTCCCGACCAGCAAGCAGAACAAGGCGGTGCAGTATTTTGAGAACGCCGAATGGTGGGCCGACAACGGCGAGGCGGTGAACAAGAAGTGGGAGGCGTTCAAGCTCAACCTGTGATGAGGCAGACACTCCCTGGAAACCCTCCCCCGTCATCGGGGGAGGGAGTCTGATGCGCTCCACCGGCTTTTCCTTCGTCGCACCGCTGCTGGTGCTGATGGTCGTCGCCTTCAACCTGCCCATCCTCTACATGCTGGGCCTCGCCTTCTGGGAGAAGGGGCGGGGCTTCACGCTCGAGCATTATGAGGGCCTGGTCGAGGCGCCGGTCTATCTGCGGGTGCTCGGCAACACCATGCGCATCCCCGTGATCGCGACGCTCGCCAACGTGATCATCGGCTATCCGCTGGCGCACTGGATGCGCGGCCTGCAGAACCGGGCGCGGCTGGTCGCGATCGCGCTGGTCGTGCTGCCGTTCTGGGTCTCGATCCTGGTGCGCACCTATGCCTGGATCGTCGTGCTGGGCAATGGCGGGCTGGTCAATCGCGCGCTGCAATGGCTTGGCCTCACCGATGCGCCGGTCTCGTTCCTCTACAACGAGCTCGGCGTCACCATCGGCATGGCCAACGTGCTGCTGCCGTTCCTGGTGCTGCCGCTGTTCGCCGCGATGATCCGCATCGACGACCGGCTGATGCAGGCGGCCGCCTCGCTCGGCGCATCGCCGCGCACGATCTTCTGGAAGATCTACTTCCCGCTCACCCTGCCGGCGTTGGCGGCCGGCACCTTGCTGGTCTTCATCCTCTGCCTCGGCTTCTACGTTACGCCGGCGATCCTGGGCGGCGGCCGGGTGCCGATGATCTCCAACCTGCTCGACACGCTGATCAACCAAATCCCGCGCTGGGAGCAGGCCTCGGCGATCTCGACCGTCCTGCTGATCGTGACCTTGGCGATCTTCGCCGCCTACCGCCGGCTCGATCGAAAGGCCTCGCTATGATCGGCGGCTCGCCCTGGACGCGGCGCGCGCTGGCGACGGCCGGCATCCTCGGCCTCGTCTTCCTTACCGTGCCGATCCTGGTCGTCATCCCGATGTCCTTCTCCTCGGCCAAGGCGCTGACCTTTCCGCCGCCCGGCTTCTCGCTGCGCTGGTACGACGCGTTCTTCGGCAGCCCGCAGTGGATGGACGCGATGTGGACATCGACGTTCGTGGCGCTGATCTCCTCGGTGGCGGCGCTGTTGCTCGGCGGACTGGCGGCCTACGGGCTGCGTCGCGGCAGTTTCGCCGGCCGTGACTGGGCCGAGGGCAACTTCATGGCGCCGCTGATCGTGCCGACCATCATCGTCGCCATCGCGCTCTATCTCGGCCTGGCCAAGATCGGCCTGCTGGGCTCGCTGGTCGGCCTGGTCGTGGCGCACACGCTGCTCAGCGTTCCGCTGGTCATGATGGTGATGGGCGTGGCGATCCGCGAATTCGACCCGCGCATCGAGCAGGTCGCCTGGAGCCTCGGTGCCTCGTGGCGCTACACCGTCTGGAAGGTGATGCTGCCCAACTTGGCGCCCAGCGTCTTCGCCGCCTGGACCTTCGCGTTCATCGGCAGCTTCGACGAGGTGATCGTGACTTCCTTCATCGCCGGCCGGTACGACACGGTGCCGAAGAAGATGTTCACCGAGCTGATCCTCGAGGTGAATCCGACCATCACAGCGGTGGCGACCCTGCTGATCGGCCTCACCGTCTTGGCACTGGCGGCGGTTACCGTCATTCTGGCCCGCGCCGGCAAGCTCAAGCAGACCATCGTCTAGGGACGGACGCCATGAATTACCCCAGTAAGGTGCGGCTGGTCGAGGTCGGCCCGCGCGACGGCCTGCAGAACGAGGCCAAGCCGGTGTCGGTCGAGGCCAAGGTCAGGCTGATCGATGCGCTCTCCGCCGCCGGCCACAGCGCGGTCGAGGCCGGCAGCTTCGTGTCGCCCAAATGGGTGCCGCAGATGGCCAACACCGATGCGGTGATGGCGCAGATCCGGCGCAAGCCGGGCGTGAGCTATCCCGTGCTGGTGCCCAACAAGCAGGGCATGAACGGCGCGGTCGAGGCGCAGTGCGGCGAGATCGCGGTGTTCACCGCCGCGTCCGAGGCGTTCTGCCGCAAGAACACCAACTGCTCGATCGACGAAAGTTTCGAGCGCTTCGCGCCGGTCATGGAAGCGGCGCACAAGCACGGCATGAAGGTGCGCGGCTACGTCTCGACGGTGATCGCCTGCCCCTATGACGGCAAGGTGGCGCCGGCCAAGGTCGCCGAGGTGTCGGAGCGGCTGTTCCGCATGGGCTGCTACGAGGTCTCGCTCGGCGACACGATCGGCGTCGGCACGCCGGGCGAATGCGTGGCCATGATCGATGCGGTGGCCGGAAAGGTGCCGCGCGAAAAGCTCGCAGCGCATTTCCACGACACCTACGGCCAGTCGCTGGCCAATATCCTGGCGGTGATGGAGCGCGGCATCGCCGTGTTCGACACCGCCGTCGCCGGCTTGGGCGGCTGCCCCTACGCCAAGGGCGCCTCGGGCAATGTCGGCACCGAGGACGTGATCTACCTGATGAACGGCCTCGGCATCAGCCACGGCGTCGATCTCGAGGCGATCGCCTCGGCCGGCCGGGCGATCTGCGCCGAGCTCGGCCGCGAGCCCGCGTCGAAGGTGGCGCAGGCGCTGAAGGCAAAGATCGCCGCCTGAGCGGACCTGCACGAACGTTCAAGACGCGTGGCCCATGCCGGGCGATACAGCCGGCATGGAAGGTCTGCCCGGGTTCCTGCTGGCGGGCATCGCTCTCGCCGGCAGCCCCGGCCCGGCGACGCTGAGCCTCGCCGCGGCCGGCGCGGCGTTCGGCCCGCGGCGCGTCATGGCCTATCTCGCAGGCATCGTCGTCGGCATGGTCGGCGTGATGGCGATCACCGCGTCGGGCGTGATCGGCCTGCTGCTCGCCGTGCCGGGTGTGACGCCGGTCGTGACGATCGCCGCAGCCGCCTATTTCGTCTGGCTGGCCTGGCGCATCGCCACCGCGCCGCCGCTCGCCGAGTCGGACGGCGAGCGCCGGCCGCCGAGCTTCGCCGGCGGCTTTGCGCTGTCGCTGGTCAATCCCAAGGGCTATGCCGCGATGGCGGCGCTGTTCTCGGGCTTCGTGCTGCTGCGCGAGCGGCTGGCGCTCGATGCCGGCCTCAAGATCGCGCTGCTGACGATGGTGATGGTCGCGGTCAACCTGGCCTGGCTCGTCTCGGGCGCGGCGCTGACGCGGTTCTTCCGCGAGCCGCGCAGCAACCGCCTGATCAACGTCGCCTTCGCGATCCTGCTGCTCGCATCGGTCGCGCTCGCCGTCACGGCCGCCTGACGATCCTCACCGTGACGGCGCTCGAATGGCCGGCCTCGTCGACCACGGCCAACCGCATCTCGCCCGCGCCGTCGGGCGTCCAGGCGGTGCCCTCGATCGGCCGGCCGTCGACCAGCCAGCGCAGACGGCCGCTGCCGTTGGCGGCCAGCGCCACCGTCTCGTGCGCGCCTAATTCGAGCCGCGCGTCGGGCGGCGGATAGGCGATGCGCGGCGCGCCGTCGGCCAGGTTTGGGCCGAGCCGGCGCATGCGCAGCGGCAGCTCCTTGGAGGAGCCGACCGTGAGTACGTCGGCGGGCGGCCGGGGCGCGCGATTGTCCTCGCCGGGCAGGCGGCCGAACGCCTTGAACAGGATCGGCAGCGCGGCGATCCGGCCGAGCTCGCCCGGGCGCGGCGTGCCGTCGGCATGGCCGACCCACACCACGACCGTCCAGTTGGCGCTGAAGCCCGCCGCCCAGGCGTCGCGGAAGCCGGCCGAGGTGCCGGTCTTGTAGGCGATGCGCCGCTCGCGCAGGGCGACCGGCAGGCTGGCGAAGCCGTCCGGCAACGGCGCGTCGGCCAGCACGTCGGCGACGTACCAGGCGGCGGCCTCGCCGACCAGCCGGACCGGCTCGGCGCGCGGCCGGTCGCGGCGGATCTGCGGCGGGGCAAAGCGGCCGCCATTGGCGAGGCCCGAATAGAGTCCGGCCATCTCCAGCGGCGAGAGGGTGGCGCTGCCCAGCGCCATGCCGAGCGAGGTGCCGGGATCGCCCGGCGGCAGGGTCGGGGTCGCGCCGGCGGCGCGCAGGGTCGACAGGAAGCGCGCCGGGCCGACGCGCTCGAGCGCCAGAACGGCCGGCACGTTGAGCGACTGCTGCAGCGCGCGGCGCACCGTGACGGCGCCCTGGTGATCGCGGTCGAAGTTGCGCGGCAGCCAGTCCTTGAAGCGGACCGGCACGTCCTCGACCAGCGACCCCGGATGGAGCGTGCGATCGTCGAAGGCCATGGCGTAGATCAGCGGCTTCAGCGCCGAGCCGGGCGAGCGGTGCGCGCGCACCAGGTCGACCTGGCCCGCCCGGCCGAAGAAGTCGCCGCCGCCCTGCCAGGCCACGACGCCGCCGCTGCGGTTGTCGATCACCACCATCGCGACCTGGGCCTTGTCGGCCATCTGGCCGCGCTCCTCGGCGACGAGCTGGGCGAGCGCCGACTGGAGCTGCAGGCGGATCGTGGTCGGGACAGCCGTGTTGGGCGACTGCCCGGCGAGCCAGGCCGCGAGATGCGGCGCGTTCATCGGCATCGCCAGGCGCTGCGCCGGAACCGGCCGGCTCACCGCCCGGTCGTAGAGCGCGCGGTCGATCACGCCGTCCTCGAGCGCGCGCGCCAGAACGCCGTCGCGGCCGGCCTGCGCTGCGGCCGGCGCGCGATCGGGCCGGCGTCGGCTCGGCGCCTGCGGGATGGCGACCAGCAGGCCTGCCTCGGCGGCGTTGAGCTGGCGCGGCTCCTTGCCGAAATAGGCGAAGGAGGCGGCGCGCACGCCCTCGAGGTTGCCGCCCATCGGCTCGCGCTTGGAGAAGCGCCATTCGAGCTGCAGCGCGCGGGCTGCCTCGATCGCCTTGTTGACGAAGGTGCGGCGGCGCGGCTCGAGCAGGCGGGCGGCCTGCATGGTGAGCGTCGAGGCGCCCGAGACGATGCGGCCGCGCGCGATGTCCTGGACCGTCGCCCGCACCACCGAGAGCGGATCGACGCCGGGATGGGACTCGAAGCGGCGGTCCTCGTAGGCCTTGAGGAGCGCCAGATAGACCGGATCGACGTCGTCGACCGTTGTCCTGAGCCGCCACTGGCCGTCGGCCGTGGTGAAGGCGCGCAGCAGCCGGCCGTTGGCGTCGACCACCTCGGTCGAGCGCTCGTGGTAGCGCGCCAGGTTGGGCGGAAAGATCCGGTCGAGCGCCAGCGCCGCCGTGACGAGCAGCGCGATCGAGAAGGCGAGATGGACCAGCACGCCCCGTCGTCCCGAGCGAAGCCGAGGGACCTTGCCGGCATCAGGCAAGGTCTCTCCACTGCGCCTCGCTTCGCTCGGCTCCGGTCGAGACGACGGGCGTTTCATCGCGGCGCGATCGTCACGTGGCCCATCGGCGTGCGGCCGAAGACGCGCGGGGCGTACATGTCGGAGACATGCACGGCGGGCAGCGCGAAGCTGCCCGGCGTCACGGCGCGCACGATATAGGCGACGTGGAATCGGTAACCGCCATCGAGCTCCTCGCGATCGGACTCCCACCACGAAGAGTACGGCCGGCGGCCGACATCGAAGGCGGCGAAGAAGCGGTCGTCGCGCGCCTCGGCGATGCGGGTCCTGGTGAGGTTGGGCAGGAACGGGAAGTTCTTGACCGTCTCCTTGTTCACGACCGATTCGATCTCGAAGCCCGCCGGCAGCAGGTCGAGCAACGCGACCTGATGGTAGTTGCGGTCCTCGTCGTAGCCCTCGATCGAGATCACCAGCCGGTCGTTCTGGCGCAGCGCGTCGAGCTCGGCCGGCTTGCCGTCGAGCGTGTAGAAGGTGCGCTCGACGCTCAGGCCCTGCCGGGCCGCGGGCTGCGGCTCCTTGGGCACGCCGCGCGCGGTGACCTGCAGCCAGAT
>VBAF01000222.1:6003-12296 GCA_005884705.1 Alphaproteobacteria bacterium | reverse complement strand
GGAACAGCCAGAAGCCGAAGCCGGCCACGCTTTCGACCGTCGCCGGTCCGCGCTCCGAATAGGCAACGGCGCCGGGCTCGCCGGGTGCCCGCACGGTGTCGGCGATGCTCGTGGCGAAGACCTCGCCAGCCGCGCCCTTTCGAACGAGGCGACCTCGTCGGCCGGGACCTCCACTTCACGGTCGATCAGCCAGCCATGGATCAGGGCGGCGACCACAACTCCGACGAAGCCGATGATGGCCAACCACCAGATGTGCCAGACCAGCGCGAAGCCGCCGATCGAGGAGAAGAAGGCGATCGCCACGCCGACGGCGCTGGACCGCGGCAAGTGGATCGCCTCGTGGGGCGGCTGGCGCTCCGCCTGGCGGCCGGCTTGCTTCATGCCCCAGTAGGCGTCGGTTCCCTGGACCTGCGGCAGCGTCGCGAAGTTCCAGGGCGGCGGCGGCGAGGCAATCGACCATTCGAGCGTGCGGCCGTTCCACGGGTCGCCCGTGCGATCGCTGAGCGCCGCGCGGTGGCGGATGCTGACATAGAGCTGCAGGGCCATCAGCGCGATGCCGGCGAGGATGACCAGGGCGCCGGCCATGGCCACCAGCATCAGCGGCTGCCAGGTCGTGTCGGCATAGTGCTGCATGCGCCGCGTCGCACCCATCAGGCCGAGCGCATAGAGCGGCATGAAGGCAAGGTAGAAGCCGACCAGCCAGCACCAGAATGAGGCCTTGCCGAGTCGCGGATCGAGCCTGAAGCCGAACGCCTTGGGGAACCAGTAGGTGTAGCCGGCGAAGGCGCCGAACAGCACGCCGCCGATGATGACGTTGTGGAAATGCGCCACCAGGAACAGGCTGTTGTGCAGCACGAAGTCGGCCGGCGGGATGGCGAGCAGCACGCCGGTCATGCCGCCGATCACGAAAGTGCAGATGAAGCCCAGCGCCCACAAAAGCGGCGGCTCGAAGCGCACCCGGCCGCCGTAGAGCGTGAACAGCCAGTTGAAGACCTTCACGCCGGTCGGCACGGCGATGACGATCGTCATGACGCCGAAGAAGGCGTTGACGTCGGCCCCGGCGCCCATGGTGAAGAAGTGGTGCAGCCAGACCATGAACGACAGCACGCAGATGCCGAGCGTGGCGGCGACCATCGAGCGATAGCCGAACAGCGGCTTGCCGGAGAAGGTCGCGATCACCTCCGAAAAGATGCCGAAGGCTGGCAGGACCAGGATGTAGACCTCGGGGTGGCCCCACGCCCAGATCAGGTTGATGTACATCATGGCGTTGCCGCCGCCGTCATTGGTGAAGAAATGGAAGCCGAGGGTGCGGTCGAGCAGCAGCATGGCGAGCGTCGACGTCAGGATCGGGAAGGCGGCGACGATCAGGAGGTTCGAGGCGAGCGCCGTCCAGCAGAAGATCGGCATGCGGCTGTAGCCCATGCCGGGCGCGCGCAGCTTCAGGATGGTGGTGACGAAGTTGATGCCGGTCAGCAAAGTGCCGACGCCCGAGATCTGCAGCGCCCACAGGTAATAGTCGACGCCGACGCCCGGCGAGTAGGCGACCTCCGACAGGGGCGGATAGGCGAGCCAACCGGTGCGGGCGAACTCGCCGACGAACAGCGAGACGTTGACCAGCAGCGCACCCGAGGCGGTCAGCCAGAAGCTGACCGAGTTGAGCACCGGAAAGGCGACGTCGCGCACGCCGAGCTGCAACGGCACGATGAAGTTGGTCAGCCCGATGACGAACGGCATCGCCACGAAGAAAATCATGATCGTGCCGTGGGCCGAGAAGATCTGGTCGTAATGCTCGGGCGGCAGGTAACCCTGGTTGCCGCCGGCGGCGATCGCCTGCTGGCTGCGCATCATCAGCGCGTCGATGAAGCCGCGCACCAGCATCACCATCGCCATCAGCGTGTACATCACGCCGAGCCGCTTGTGGTCGACGCTGGTGATCCATTCGCGCCACAGATAGGGCCACCAGCCCTTCCACAGCGTATAGGCCGCGACCGCGCCGAGGGCGACGATGACGACGAGCGACGCGACGAGGGCGATCGGCTGGTCGAACGGGATGGCATCCCAGGTGAGCTTGCCCAGCATGTCAGCGCACCGTCAGATGGATCGCGGTCTGGAACAGGTTCGGCGCCACGGCGCCGAAGGTCGCCGGCGGCACCGCGCTGCTCGGCCGCACGAGCCTGGTGTATTCCACCGCATCGAGCGTGCCGCCGCCGGCGCGGGCGCGACGGACCCAGTCCTCGAACGCGGCCGGCTCCAGGGCCACCACCTCGAAGCGCATGTCGGAGAAGCCGGCGCCGCTGTACTGGGCGCTGAGCCCGGTGAAGGTGCCGGGCTTGTCGGCCTGCAGCACCAGGCGCGTGGCCATGCCGCCCATGGCATAGATCTGGCTGCCGAGTTGCGGCACGAAGAAGCTGTTCATGACCCCGGCGGAGGTGATGCTGAAGTGCAGCGGCGTGCCGGCTGGCACGGGCAGGCGGTTGACGCTTGCCACACCGTGCTCCGGGTAGATGAACAGCCACTTCCAATCGAGCGCCACGACCTGGATTTCGATCGGCTTGTTGTCCGAGGCGAGCGGCTTGCCGGGATCGAGGTCATGCGTGCTGATCCAGGCCATGCCGCCGACGAAGATCACCACCAGCGCCGGAATCGACCAGACGACGAGCTCGACCGGGCCGGAATATTCCCAGTCCGGCAGATAGCGCGCCCTGGCATTGCCGGCGCGGAACCACCAGGCGAAGCCCAGGGTCAGCACGATCACCGGCAGAATGACGGCCAGCATCACCACCGTGGCGTTGATCAGGATCAGCCGCTCGGCGGCGCCGATCGGCCCCTGGGGATCGAGCACGCCGCCCATCACGCCGGCCGTCGCCGTTTGGGAGGGGTAACCGCCTTGCCTCCGGTGGCGAGGCTCTCGCGCAGCATGTCCTTCAGCGTGACTGGCCGCTTGTGCTTCTTCAGCAGGTCGGCGATCGCCTGGTCGATCAGGTCCTGGAAGCTCTGTCCGGTCTCGCGGGCCAGGGTTTGCAGCGCGTCGTGGCTCGCGGTCGCGACGTGGATCATCTTGCGCATCGGTCAAGCACCTTCACCCGGCCCGGTGTCGCCACGATGACACGGGACGCCAACCCGAGGAACAGCCCGGTTTCCACCACCCCGGTCAGCGCCCGCAGCCTGGCGTCGAGGGCGTGAGCGTCGTCGATCGGTCCTGCGGCGCAGTCGGCGATCAGGTTGCCGCCGTCGGTCACGAACGGCTGGCCGCCGCCGCGCAAGGCTGGTTGCAGGCCCGCACCCGCGAGCCGCGCCAGCGTCGAGCGCCAGCCCCAGGCGACGCGATGCCGCCGAGCCGATCGACCAGTTTGCTGTCGTCGACCATGACGATCAGGCGGCGCGCCGCGCTCGCTACGATCTTCTCGCGCAGCAGCGCGCCACCCAGCCCCTTGATCAGACCGAGCGTGCCGCGCTCGACCTGGTCGGCGCCGTCGATCGCGAGGTCGAGCACCGGATGGTCGTCGAGGCTGGCGAGCGTGAGGCCGAGCTGGCGCGCCAGCCGCGACGTCCGCTCGGAGGTCGACACGCCCACGATCTTCGGCTTGCGCTCAGCCAGCAGCGCGAGCGCTATTTCGGCCGTCGAGCCGCTGCCCAGGCCGACCACCATGCCGTCGCGGATCTCCTCGACGGCCCGCGCCGCCGCCGCGCGCTTCAGCGCGTCGCGATCCATCAGGCGGCGGCCCGGTCGGCCAGGAAGCGTAGCCTGCCGCGAGGTCGAAGGCGGGCGGCCGGGTGGGTCCGGTCGCCGGCCAGGACCTCGCGTAGTACCGTCTTCTTGTCGGCGCCGGCGACCAGGAACAGCGTCTCGCGGCTGCTCTCCAGCGCAGGGTAGGTCAGCGTGATGCGCGAGCCCGCCTCGGCATCGTCCATGGTGCCGACCCAGTGGCTGCGCTCTTCCAGCACCGGCTTGCCGGGGAAGAGCGACGCGGTGTGGCCGTTGGTCCCGAGGCCGAGCAGGACGAGGTCGAACAGTGGCTGGTCGGTCAGCGCCTCGGCGCCATAGAAGGCCTTCAGCGTGCGCTCGTATTGCGCCGCGGCTTGGTCCGGCGTGAGGCCGGTGGTCGGGATCGGATGGATCTGGCTCTCCGGCACCGGCACGTGCGCCAACAGGGCCTCGCGCGTCATGCGCTGGTTGCTGGCCGGATCGTCCGGCGGCACGAAGCGCTCGTCGCCCCAGAACCAGTGCGTGCGCGCCCACGGCATCGGCGCCCCGACCAGCAACTGATAGAGCCGCCGCGGCGTCGAGCCGCCCGACAGGGCGATCGCCAACCGGTCGCCTGCGTCGCGCGCGGTCGCGACGACGAGCTCGGCGGCGCGTCGGGCCAGCGCCTCCGGATCGGTCAGGATTTCGAGTTCGGGCGTCATGCGTCGAGGATGTATTTATGCACGGCTTGGGCGAAACCCTCGTGATCGTTCGATTGGGTGACGGCCTTGGCCTGCGCCCGCACGTCCGGCGCGGCGTTGCCCATGGCGATGCTGAAGCTGGCCTGGGCGAACATGCCGACGTCGTTGCCGCCGTCGCCGATCACGGCGACCTCGGTCAGCGGCACGCCCATCAGCCCGGCGAGCCGCGCCACCGCCACGCCCTTGTTGGCCATCGGATGGGTGACGTCGAGGTAGTAGGGCTGTGAGCGTGACGCCGAGGCCTGCTCGCCGAGCGCCGCCTGCAACTCGCGCTCGCAGCGCGCCAGCAGCGCGTGATCGTCGCTCACGCCGACGACCTTGTAGGCAGCGGCGAGCGCCGGCTCGAGCCGGCGCACGATGGTCGGCTGGAAGTGCACGGCATGAATCTCCGTGGCGACGCGTGCATTGTCGGCGTTCGCCAGCAGCCAGTCGAGCCCGCTGAACGCCCAAACGTCGACACCCCGGGCGCGCAGCAGGTCGTGGGCGCGTTGCGCGGTGTCGGGCGCGAGCAGGTGCTCCTCGATCGGCGTCAGATCGGGCGCGGTAAAGGCCCCGCCGTTGAAGCCGGCCATAGGTCCGGTCAACGCGAGCGGCTCGACCAGCATGCTCATGCCGCGCGGCGGCCGGCCGCTGATGATCGCGAAGCCGATGCCCCGGGCATGCAAGGCGGCCACCGCCTGACGGCTGCGCTCCGTCAGCGCCTTGGCCGAGGTCAGGAGCGTGCCGTCGACATCGGAGATCAGGGCCGAGATCTTCATCGGATGATCCGTCTCCAGCGTCGGTGATCGCGCGCCAGCAGCTCGTCGGCCTCGGTCGGCCCCATGCCGCCGGCGTCGTAGACCGGCAGGGGAATCCTCGGATCCTGTTGCCAGGCATCGAGGATGGGCTGGATCGCGCCCCAGCCGGCCTCGATCGTCTCGGCGGGCTGGAACAGCGAGGCATCGCCCATCATGCAGTCGTAGATCAGCGTCTCGTAGCCGGTGCTGGGCTGGGCCTCGAAGGCGTCGCTATAGCTGAACTTCATGTTGGCGCCGTCGATCCGCACCGTCGGCCCGGGGATCTTCACGCCGAAGCGCAGGCTCACGCCTTCCTCCGGCTGGATGTGCAAGGTGAGGTCGTTGGGCGGCAGCCGTTCGACCGGCGTGTCGCGGAACAGGGTGAGCGGCGCTTGGCGGAACTGCACCGTGATCTCGGTGCGCCGCCGGCCCAGCGCCTTGCCGGTGCGCAGGTAGAAGGGCACGCCGGCCCAGCGCCAGTTGTCGATCGCCATCTTCATCGCGACATAGGTCTCGGTCTGCGAGTCGCGCGGCACGTCGGGTTCCTGGCGGTAAGCCGCGACCGCGGTGTCGCCGATGCGGCCGGCGCCGTACTGGCCGCGCACCACGTCGCGCCTGGGATCGAGCGGGCGCACGGCGTGCAGCACCTTAGCCTTCTCGGCGCGCAGCGCGTCGGCGTTGAGATGGCTGGGCGGCTCCATGCCGATCAGCGTCAGGAGCTGGAACAGGTGGTTGGGCACCATGTCGCGCAGCGCGCCGGTGCCGTCGTAGGACTTGCCGCGGCCTTCGACGCCGACCGTCTCGGCGACGGTGATCTGCACGTGGTCGATGTGGTCGCGGTTCCACAGCGGCTCGACGAAGCCGTTGGCGAAGCGCAGCACCAGGATGTTCTGCACCGTCTCCTTGCCGAGATAGTGGTCGATGCGGAAGATCTGGTTCTCGTGCGCCACCCGCAGCAGCCGCTTGTCGAGCGCCACGGCCGAGGGCAGGTCGTGGCCGAACGGCTTTTCGATCACCAGGCGCCGCCAGGTGCCCTCGCTCTCGTGCAGTAGGCCGGCCTTGCCGAGCCGG
>VBAF01000222.1:0-5973 GCA_005884705.1 Alphaproteobacteria bacterium | reverse complement strand
CGAACTCGCCGGGCGGCGTCGCCAGATAGAACAGCGCGTTGCGCTCGGCCGGCAGCAGCCCGTTCAGGGCCTTGTAGGCTTCCGGGCTCTCGAACTTGCCCGAGACATAGCGGCTGCGCTGCAGGAACCAGTCGATGTCGTCGCGCGCGCCGCCGCCGAACTGCTCCATGCCTTGGCGCAGATGGTCGCGGAAGCCGTCGTCGCCGATGTCGCGCGAGGCGACGCCGACCAGCGCGAAATCATCCGGCAGCAGGCGGTTGCGCCGGAGGTTGCGCAGCGCCGGCATCAGCAGCCGGCGGGTCAAGTCGCCGGTCGCGCCGAAGATCACAAGGGTGCAGGGCGGCGGCGGGGGCGCACCGTCGGCTGTCGTTTCAGCGGGATTTGCAGTAGGCAGGTTCATGGCTTTCGACACGATTCTCGTGGTGATGGGCGTATCGGGCTCGGGCAAGACCACCGTGGCTGAGATGCTCGCCGCCGCGCTCGGCGTCGAGTTCCTCGAGGGCGACAAACTCCATCCTCGCGCCAATGTCGAGAAGATGAAAAGCGGCACGCCGCTCACCGATCAGGATCGCTGGCCCTGGCTGCGGGCCATCGCCGCCAAGATCGACGACTGGCGCACCCAAGGGAAGGCCGGTGTCATCACCTGTTCGGCACTGAAGCGAGCCTACCGCGACATCCTGATCGGCGACCGGCGCGAGGTGCGGCTGGTCTACCTCAGGGGATCGCATCAGCTGATCCACGAGCGCATGGCGGCGCGGCGCGGGCATTTCATGCCGGTCGGCCTGCTCGACAGCCAGTTCGCGGTGCTCGAGGAGCCGGGTCCCGACGAGCGGCCGATCGTGGCCGATGTCGGCGGCACGCCGGCGGGAATCGTGGCGGAGATCATCCGGCAGCTTGGTGTGGCTCCGCGCGCACCGGTCTGAGCGCGGCCTTGACGCGCTGCGGCGACAGCGGCATGTCGCGCAGCCGCACGCCTAGCGCGTCGGCGACGGCATTGCCGAGCGCCGCCGCGGCCGGTCCCTGCGCCGCCTCGCCGGCACCGAGGAAAGGCTCGCCGGGCCGGTCGATGACATGGACCTCGACGCGGCCGGGCACGGCGGGAAAGCGCAGGATCGGGTAGGCGCTCCAGTCGAAGCTGGCGCGGTGCGTCTTGTCGAAGCCCACCGCCTCGAGCGTGGTCCAGCTCAGCGACTGCACGATGCCGCCCTCGATCTGGTTGCGGATGCCGTCGGGATTGACGGCCTCGCCGCTGTCGACCGCGGCGACGACGCGCGGCACGCGGATCTCGCCGGTGTCGCGGTCGACCCGCACCTCCAGCGCAACGGCGCAGTGGGTCGCGAGATTCTTGTAGCGGGCGAAGGCGAAGCCGGTGCCGACGCCGTCGCCGCCCTTGCGGCGCGCTGGCCAGCCGAAGCGATCGGCCGCCGTCCGCACCACGTCGCGCGCCCGCTCGTCCTTCAGCCAGGCCAGGCGAAAGGCGACGGGATCGGCGCCGGTCGCGGCCGCCAGCTCGTCCATGAAGGATTCGATGGCAAACACGTTCATCTGCGCGCCGAGCCCGCGCAGCGCCGACACGCGCGCCGGCATCTGCTCGACGAAGTGGAAGGTGCCGCGCGCGTTGGGCAGCGCATAGATCGGGTTGCCGTTGCGGGCGCCGCCGCCTTCCGGCATCGGGATTGGCCGCGGCTTGGGTGTGGCGAACGGCGGATCGAGCTCGCCGCCGGCGAGCAGGCCGCCCGCCGTGGTCGGCCGCGTGCTGTGGGTGTTGCTCCACACCTCATGACGCCAGCCGGCGATGCGGTTCTGCGCATCGAGCTCCGCCGCGAGCTCGACCACCATCGCCGAGCCGAGCGGCTCCCAGCCATGCTCCTGCTCGCGCATCCATTGCAAGCGGACCGGCTTGCCGGGTACCGCCCGGGCGGCCAGCGCGGCGTCAGCCGCGACATCGTCGGCGCCGTTGTGGCCGTAGCAGCCGGCGCCCTCGACATGGATGCAGCGCACGCGCTGGGGTTCGAGCCGGAGTAATTCGGCGAGCGCCTTGCGCAGCGGATAGACGCCCTGGCTGTGCGTCCAGACCGTCATCCTGCCGTTGGCCCACTGCGCCACGGCGCAGGACGGGCCGACCGAGCCGTGCATCAAGTGCGGTCGGCTGTAGCGCGCGCGGATCGTGCGCGCGTCGGCCGGCGACGGCGGACCGGGATAGTCGAAGATCGTTACCTGCTCGGCGGGTAGTCGGCGGATCGTCTCGCGTAGGTCGGAAGCGGGAATCGGCGGGGCAGAGCGCTCCCAGCCGGCAGCCTGGAGGCGATGCAGCGCCTTCACCGCGCGCCATTCCTGATCAGCGACCACGGCCATGAAGCCGCCCTCGCGGACGACCTTCACGACGCCCGGCATCTTCTCGACCGCCGCGATGTCGGCCGCCTTCACCTTGGTGCCGTCGCTTGGCCCGCGCACCACGCGGGCGTGCAACATGCCGGGCAAGCGTATGTCCTGGACGTAGGCCTGGCCGCCCGACACTTTGGCGGGGATGTCGAGGCGCGGCAGGTTCTGGCCGATCACCGAAGTGCCGCCCTCACGGCGCGGCATGTCGGGCTCGGCTTGGACTTCGAGCGAGAGGCCCGCGGCGAGATCGCCATAGCCGATCCGGCGGCCGTCGGGCGCGTGCGCGGCGCCGTCGCGCATAACGATCTGGTCGGCCGCGATCGCGAATTGCCAGGCGGCCGCCTCGGCCAGCAGCGCGCGCACGTTGGCCGCGGCGTTCAGGATGGCGGTGCCGCTGTCCTGCATCGAATGGCTGCCCGCGGTCACGCCTTCGTCGGGCGTGAGGTCGGTGTCGGCGGTGATGAGGTCGATCCCGGCCGGCGGCATGGCGAGCTCGTGCGCCGCCACCTGGGTGAGGGCGGTCCTGATGCCTTGGCCGAGCTCGGCCTTGCCGGTGAAGACGGTGACGCGGCCGTCGGCATTGACGCGGATCCAGGAGTCGAGATGCGGCGTCTTGGCGAGCGATGGCGGCAGCTTCTTGTCTTGCGCCAAGCCACGACCAGACAGGACGAAGGATACCACCAGCGCATTGGCGAGGAAGCGCCGCCGGCCGAGCGCGCTCACGGCGTCTGCTCCGCCACGTCGCGCACGCCGCCGCCCATCGCCTCGGCGGCGCGGCGCACGGCGCGCAGGATGCGCATGTGGGTGCCGCAGCGGCAGAGATTGGGCGCGAGATGGCTGCGCACCTCCTCCTCGGTGGGACGCGGGTTCTTCTCGAGCAGGGCCTGCGCCCGCACGATCATGCCGG
Organism: Alphaproteobacteria bacterium; assembly: GCA_005884705.1. Taxonomy (GTDB): domain Bacteria; phylum Pseudomonadota; class Alphaproteobacteria; order Reyranellales; family Reyranellaceae; genus Reyranella. Next base: position 2,684 of record VBAF01000222.1, on the reverse strand, counting down.
CGATGCAGTAGCCGCACTGCGCCGCCTGCTCGGCCTCGAAGGCCGAGGGGAGGGGCCCCGGTTTTCCATTGGCCTGAAGGCCTTCGAGCGTGCGCACCTTGCGCGCGCCGAGCGCGGCGACCGGCACCAGGCAGGAGAAGACCGGCTTGTCGTCGAGCAGCACGGTGCAGGCGCCGCACTGGCCGAGGCCGCAGCCGAACTTGGCGCCGTTGAGCGCCAATTCGTTGCGCAGCACGTAGAGCAGCGGCGTGTCGGGATCGACCTCGACCTGGTGGGCCTTGCCGTTGACGGTGAGCGTGATCATTTGTGCTCCCCTTGGCGCGCCTCGGCGATGGCGCCGCCGACATCGGCCCACGGCGGCTTGTCGGTGAAGCGCGCCCGCAGGTAGACGGCGAGCTCCTGCACCTGGCGGTCGTCCAGCATGTCGGCGAAGGCGGGCATGGTCGGACCGGTGGCGCCGGCAGGCGAGACGAGGCCCTTCATGATGATGGCGATCGTGTCGTTGGCGTTGTCCTCGTGCAGCGGCGTGCCCCAGGCGAGGTGCGGACGGCCCTGCTGCATCATCGGCGCGCCGGGCTCGTGGCACGTCGCGCAGGCGCCGGCGAACAGGGTCGCCGCCTCGGGATGGGCGCGCTGGACGTCGGCCAGCCGGTCGACCGGCTCGGCCTTGTCCTGGCGTGCCGCCGGCGCCCCGGCCATCAGCGAGGCGACATAGACGGCGATGGCGCGCACGTCGGTGTCGGGGACCTGGGCGAGCGCGCGGGTGACCCCGCCCATCGGGCCGGCTGCCGCCGCATGCATCGGCCCGAGACCGGTACGCAGATAGACGTACAGCTCGTCGGCCGTCCAGGGCCGCACCGCCGGCGAGCGCGCATTGATCGGCGGCGCGTACCAGCCTTCGATCCGCGCGCCGTCGAAGGCGTGGCTCCGGTCCTCGGCGCCGAAGCGGTCGCGCGGCGTGTGGCAGCCGCCGCAATGGGCCAGCCCCTCGACCAGGGCGCGGCCGCGATTCCAGGACGGCGATTGCTGCCGATCGTCGGCCAGCGGCCCCTCGTCGAGGTTGATCAGGTTCCAGGCCGCGACGACGGGCCGGAAGCCGAAGATGCCGGCGAGCTTCGTCTCGGGCGCGCGGCCGGCGATCGGCCGACGCGTCATCAGCCAGGCATAGAGCGCCTCGAGTTCCTGGTCGGTGGCGCGCGTGAAGTGGTCGTAGGGGAAGGCCGGATAGAGATGCTCGCCGTTGCGCGCGATGCCGCGGCGCAGGGCGCGGCCGAACGCCTCGCGCGACCACGCACCGATGCCGTCCTCGGCATGCGGCGTGATGTTGGTGGCGAACACCTTGCCGAACGGCGTCGGCATCGCGCGGCCGCCGGCCAGCGGGCGCGACGGCTCGGCGGTATGGCAGCCGGCGCAATTGCCCAGCTTGGCCAAGTCCTCGCCCTCGGCGACCAGATAGCGGTCGAACGAGGCGGGCGCGGGCGGCGTGATTGCGTCCATTTCCGGATGCCAGGCAAGCGCCACCGCGGCCGCAACTGCGGCTGCACAAACGAGTGCGATCCCCACCGCGAGCCGCGAACCTCGGGTCAATCCGGCCTCCGAATCGAGACTATAACGCTGCGCTGCGGCGTTGGGTTCGCCGCTTTTTCGTCACGAACAAGGGCGACGGCCGCGCTTCCTGCTGCAGCTGCTCGAAAGTGCAGTCCTGCGGTCTTTTATCGGCCCACCCGGTGCATCGCCAGTGAATCCCGGGTCGCCTTTGGGTGCTTCGGCTTCCTGGCGGGCCTCCATGGCGAGCAGCTTAGTCGCGGCCATGCCGGCTGCTGTAGAACATCAGCGCCATCAACCCGGCGCCCAGCGCCAGCGTCACCACGATGCCGAACCCCATGGCGATCCAGCCGGCGGTCGACATCGGCGTGCCGCCCTCTGGTGCGCCCCAGCCGATGATCATGAAGACGATCGCCAGCAGCAGCAGGCCGATCAGAACGGCCAGCGTCAGGATCGTGCCGAGGCCTGTCTTGCGCATATCGCGGCAACGATCCGTCAGTAGCCGGCGTTGCGGTCGACCATTTCCTTCAGCGGCGCGCCGTCGAGGAAACGACCGAGATTGTCGACGAACAGCTTGGCGACGAAGCGGTCGCGCTGCGGGTGCGGCCCGCCGATATGCGGCAGCACCAGGATGCCGTCGGTGCTCCAGAACGGATGCTCGGCCGGCAACGGCTCCTGGCGGAAGACGTCGAGCACGGCGCCGGCGATGGTCTTGGCCTTCACTGCGGCGATCAGGTCGTCGTCCTTGATCAGATGGCCGCGGCCGAAGTTCAGCAGCCAGGCGGTCGGCTTCATCTTCGACAGCCGCTCGGCATTGATGAAGTTGTCGGTGGCCGGCGTCGCCGGCAGCAGCAGCAACAGGTAGTCCGCCTTGGCCAGCACCTCGTCGCTGCGTTCTGGCGGCAGCACCTCGGCGACGTTCGGCATCGCCGAAGGCCGGCGCTTGGTGCCGATCACCTTGATGCCGAAGGCCGCGGCCATGCGCGCCACCTCCTGGCCGACTGCGCCGAGGCCCAGGATGCCCAGCGTCTTGCCGGTGAGCGGCTGGGCCACCGTGTGCACCCACTTGCCGGCCTGCTTGTTGGCGGCGGCGATCGCGAGCGGCTTCGCGATATGGAACAGCGCCGCCATGATGTTCT
>VBAF01000221.1 GCA_005884705.1 Alphaproteobacteria bacterium | reverse complement strand
CTGTTGCAGCCGGGCCAGAAGGTGCTCGACATCGGCTCGGGCTGGGGCGGCATGGCGCTGTTCCTCGGCCAGCAGTACGGCGTCGACGTGACCGGCGTGACGCTGTCGAAGGAGCAGCACACCGTGTCCAGCCATCGCGCGCTGGAGGGCGGCCTGGCCGATCGCGTGCGCTTCAAGCTGCTCGACTATCGCCAGGAGCCCGATCGCTACGACCGCATCGTCTCGGTCGGCATGTTCGAGCATGTCGGCGTCGCCCACTATGTCGAGTACTTCCGCAAGGTAAAGGAGCTGCTGAAGGACGATGGCGTGATGCTGCTCCACGCGATCGGCCGCATGGAGCCGCCCGGCGCCACCAACACCTGGCTGAAAAAATACATTTTCCCCGGCGGCTATACGCCGGCGCTGTCGGAGGTGATGGCGGCAATCGAGAAGGTCGGCCTGTGGGCGACCGATGTCGAGATCCTGCGCCTGCACTATGCCGAGACGCTGCGCCACTGGCGCGAGCGCTTCCTCGCCAATCGCGAGCGCATCAAGCAGCAGGCGGGCTACGACGACCGCTTCTGCCGGATGTGGGAGTTCTATCTCGCCGGCTGCGAGATCGCCTTCCGCTACATGAACCAGATGGTCTTCCAGATCCAGATCGCGCGCCGGCAGGATGCCGTGCCGCTGACGCGCGACTACATGGTCGACGCCGAGCGCGGCATCGCCGTCGCCCGCTCGATGGCGGCGGAATAGCCGGAAGTTTTCCCCACTATCCATGGATTGGGCCGGCGTGTTGATCACCGATCACGCATTTGACATGGTGATGGTCCCCTCACGTCCGTAAGAAGGCTCTCCATGGAGCCCCTCAAGGAATCGTCGAACGTCACGCGCCTGCCCGGCGCCGAAGACGTCAGGCTGCGCGAGCCGCCGCACAACTTCGAGGCCGAGCAGGCGTTGCTCGGCGCGATCCTGGTCAACAACGCCGCCTACCAGCGGGTCGCCGAGTTCCTGCGGCTCGAGCACTTCGCCGATCCGCTGCACGGCAAGCTCTACGACGCGCTGTCGCGCCTGATCGAGCGCGGTCAGGTGGTGAGCGCGATCACCCTCAAGACCTATGTCGAGCAGGACGAGGACATGAAGGCGGCCGGCGGCGCGGGCTATCTCGCGCAGCTCGCCTCCGCCTCCGTCCATGTGATCGACGCTGCCGCCTTCGGCCGCGCCGTGCACGACCTCTATCTGCGCCGCCAGCTCATCGATCTCGGCGAGACCGTGGTCAACGAGGCGTTCGTCGGCGACGTCGAGGAGACGGCGCTGCAGCAGATCGAGACCGCCGAGAAGAAGCTCTACGACCTCGCCACCGCGGGCCAGACCGAGGGCGGCTTCAAGCCGTTCCGCGCCGCGCTCACCGAGGCGACGACGGCGGCGGAAGCGGCCTACCATCGCGTCGGCCAGCTCACCGGCGTGGCGAGCGGCCTGTTCCAGCTCGACCAGCTGCTGGGCGGCCTGCACCGCTCCGACCTGATCATCCTCGCCGGCCGCCCCTCGATGGGCAAGACGGCGCTTGCCACCAACATCGCCTTCAACGCCGCCAAGGCCTATCGCGAGGGCATCGTCGACGGCAGCCCGAAGGCGGTCGACGGCGCGGTGGTCGGCTTCTTCTCGCTGGAAATGTCGTCCGAGCAGCTCGCCACCCGGATGCTCGCCGAGCAGGCCGAGGTGCCGTCGGAAAAGATCCGCAAGGGCGAGCTGATCAGCGCCGACTTCGACAAGGTGCTGCAGATCAGCCGCGAGCTCGAGCATCTCAACTTCTTCATCGACGACACGCCGGCGCTCAGCATCGCCGCGCTGCGCACCCGTGCCCGCCGGCTGAAGCGCACGCACGGCCTCGGCCTGCTGATCGTCGACTATCTCCAGCTGCTCGCGCCGTCCGGCAAGTCGCGCCAGGAGAACCGCGTCCAGGAGGTCTCGGAGATCACCCGCGGACTGAAGACGCTGGCCAAGGAGCTCGACGTGCCGGTGCTCGCGCTGTCGCAGCTCAGCCGCGCCGTCGAGCAGCGCGAGGACAAGCGGCCGCAGCTTTCCGATTTGCGCGAGTCGGGATCGATCGAGCAGGACGCCGACGTCGTGATGTTCGTCTATCGCGAGGAATATTACCTGACGCGCTCCGAGCCGACCCGACGGGCCGAGGAGGGCGACCAGCGCTTCAACGAGCGTCACGACGCCTGGAAGCAGCGTTGCGAGCAGACCTACGGCAAGGCCGAGGTGATCATCGCCAAGCAGCGCCACGGCCCGACCGGCCTGGTGCGGCTGGCGTTCGAGGGCCAGTTCACCAAGTTCGACAATCTGCCCGCGGATGCGGACGGCCCGATACCGTCTTTCGAGTAAGATCGACCGATGTCTCCGCAGACTGACCAAGCGACGCGCCGGGCCGGCGCGATCCTGACGGTCGACCTCGGCGCGATCGCCGCCAACTGGCGCGGCCTGCGCGATGCCGGCCGCGCCGACGGCAAGCCGGTCGACTGTGCCGCCGTGCTCAAGGCCGACGCCTACGGCACCGGCGCGACGATCGTCGGCCCGCGGCTCGCCCGCGAAGGCTGTCGCCAGTTCTTCGTCGCCCATATCGAGGAAGCCATCGCCTTGCGCGGCGTGGTGCCCGAGCACCCGATCTACGTGCTGAACGGCCTGCTGCCCGGCAGCGAGCCCGACTTCGCCGAATACGGCCTCACCCCGGTGCTCAACCATCTCGGCCAGCTCAATGCCTGGCGCGCCGCCGCGCAGCGCTACAACCGGCCGCTCGACGCGGTGATCCACATCGATACCGGCATGCACCGGCTGGGCTTCAGCCCCGAGGAAGCCCAGGCGCTGGCGAGCGACCGCGGCCGGCTGCGCGGCCTGCGGCTTGCCCTGCTGATGAGCCATCTGGTGGTGTCGGAGGATCCGGCCAACCCGATCAACGGCGAGCAGCTTTCGCGCTTCCGCAGCTTCGTGCGCACCATGCCGGGTGCGCCGGCATCGCTCGCCAACTCCTCCGGCATCTTCCTCGGCCCCGACTACCACTTCGACCTGCTGCGGCCGGGCGCGGCGCTCTACGGCATCAATCCCCTGCCCGGCCAACCCAACCCGATGCTGACCACTGTGACGCTGCACGCACGCATCCTGCAGGTCCGCCGAATTGACGCTCTCCAGACCGTTGGATACGGTGCCGCATGGCGGTCTGCCCGGCCCAGTCGCGTGGCCACGATCGCGCTTGGATATGCCGACGGCTACTTCCGCACCCTCATCAACCGCACCCACGTGCATCTTGGCGGACACAAGGTCCCCGTGATCGGCCGCATCTCCATGGATCTTGTGACGGTCGACGTGACCGACGTGCCCGAGCCCGAAAGCCAGACCGGCGCGCTGGTCGAAGTGCTGGGGCCGCATCTCACCGCCGACGACCTCGCGGAGCATGCCCGCACCAACGCCTACGAGGTGATGACCGCGCTCGGCCGCCGCTATGCGCGCGTCTACACCGATACGGAGCATGCGCCGTGACCATTCCGCTCGTCACCCAGCTCGGGCGCATGACGCTCGCACTGCTCGCCACCATCGGCGCGGTCAGCGCCTTCGCCTGGCAAGCGCTGCGACGCACTGTGCAGCCGCCCTACTACAGAAGGCAGATCCTGCGGCAGATGCTGGAGATCGGCTATTACTCCCTGCCCGTCGTCGGCCTGACCGCGATCTTCACCGGCATGGTGCTGGCGCTGCAGAGCTACACCGGCTTCGCGCGCTTCTCCGCCGAATCGGCGATCCCCAACGTGGTCGTGGTCTCGCTCACCCGCGAGCTCGGGCCGGTGCTGGCCGGCCTCATGGTGGCCGGCCGCGTCGGCGCGGCGATGGCCGCCGAGATCGGCACGATGCGCGTCACCGAGCAGATCGATGCGCTGAAGACGCTGTCGACCGACCCGTTCAAGTATCTCGTGGCGCCCCGCCTGATCGCGGGCGTCGTCACCCTGCCGATCCTGGTGCTGATCGCCGACATCATCGGCGTGATGGGCGGCTTCCTGGTCGGCGTCTACAAGCTCGACTTCAACGACGCGACCTACCTGCGCAACACCGTCGACTTCCTGCAGTTCCAGGACGTGCTGTCGGGCCTGGTCAAGGCGGCGGTGTTCGGCTTCCTGATCACGCTGATGGGCTGCTACCACGGCTACACCTCCAAGGGCGGCGCGCAGGGGGTCGGCATCGCCACCACCAACGCGGTGGTCTCGGCCTCGATCCTGATCCTGACCGCCAACTACTTCATCACCGAAGCCTTCTTCGCCTTGTGATGTTCCGAGATCTGAATGCGCGCACCGTGTCATCCCTCGCCTCGCTCGGAATGACACTCGATCGATGACCGCTCCCAAGATCTCCCTGCGCGGCGTCACAAAGGCCTTCGGCGACAAGCAGGTGCTGCGCGGCATCGACCTCGACGTCGCGGTCGGCGAATCGGTCGTGGTGATCGGCGGCTCGGGCACCGGCAAGTCGGTGCTGCTGAAATGCATCCTCGGCCTGATGCAGCCCGATGCGGGCTCGATCAAGATCGACGGCGAGGAGACGGCCAACCTGAGCGACTCCGAGCGCGAGCACGTCATGCGCAAGTTCGGCATGCTGTTCCAGGGCGGCGCATTGTTCGACTCGCTGCGGGTCTGGCAGAACGTCGCCTTCGGGCCGATCCAGAGCGACGGCATGACGCCGGCCAAGGCGCACGAAATCGCCATCGCCAAGCTCGGCAATGTCGGTCTCGCCCCCGACATCGGCGAGCTGTTCCCGTCGGAGCTGTCGGGCGGCATGCAGAAGCGCGTGGCGCTCGCCCGCGCGATCGCCCGCGAGCCCGAGATCATCTTCTTCGACGAGCCGACCACCGGGCTCGATCCGATCATGGCCGACGTGATCAACGAGCTGATCGTGAAATGCGTCAACGCCTTGGGCGCCACCGCCGTCTCGATCACCCACGACATGGCGAGCGCGCGCAAGATCGGCCATCGCGTCGCCATGTTGTACGAGGGCAAGCTGATCTGGCAGGGGCCGGTGGCGGACATCGACCACTCGGGCAACGGCCATGTCGAGCAGTTCATCCACGGCCGTGCCGACGGGCCGATCCAGATGCAGGTGCGGCGGCTGTGAGCCTCGAGCAGGCCCGCCGCGCCTACGCCGAGGAGCTGCGCATCGTCGCGCACGTGACCGACGGCCGCGTGGTCGACGCCTTCGCCGCCGTGCCGCGCGAGCGCTTCGTCGGCCCGGGGCCGTGGCGCGTGCTGAATCTCTACGAGTACAGCTACTGGACAACGGCCGACGATGATCCACGCGCGCTCTATCACAACGTGCTGGTGGCGCTCGATGAGAGCCGCGGTCTCAACACCGGCGAGCCGTCGCTGTGGGCGCATCATTTTGACCGAGTCGGCGTGCGCGACGGCGACCGGGTGCTGCAGATCGGCACCGGCAGCGGCTACTTCACCGCCATCCTGGCCGAACTGGTCGGCGCGACCGGCCAGGTGCTCGGCTACGAAATCGATGGGCCGCTCGCCGAGGCGGCGGCGAAGAATCTCGCGCCGTGGCCGCAGGCCTTGGTGCGCAAGTCCGATGGCGCCCCCGAGATCGAAGGTTCGTGGGACGTCATCATCGCCTTCGCGGGGGCTTCCCGGCCGCCCGCGGCGTGGCTCGACGCCCTTGCCCCTGGCGGACGCGCGGTCATTCCGCTGACGACCGAAGTCCGCTGGGGCTTCCTGCTGCGCGTCGACAAGACGGCGCACGGCCTGGCCGCTCGCGTAGCCGGCAGTCTCGGCATTTTCCACGCCCAGGGGCTGCGCGATCCGGCCGAAGCCGCCGCGATCGGCCAAGTGGTCAACGATCATGCCGGCCGCACCGCGCTGAAATCGCTGCGCCGCGACCGTCACGACAAGGACGACACCTGCTGGCTGCACGGCGACGGCTGGTGCCTCAGCAAGCGCGAGCTGCATTGAATGGCGCGCCCGGTCAACCGCTTCGTCTGCCAGTCGTGCGGCGCCGTCACGTCGAAGTGGAGCGGCCGCTGCGAGAGCTGCGGCGAGTGGAACACCATCACCCAGGAAGCCGGCCCCGCGCCCGGTCCCGCTGGCGGACTGGCCCGCGGCGGCCCAGGGCGTCAGAAGGGTCGGACCCTCGAATTCGCCGGCCTCGTCGGCACGACGCCGCAGCCGCCGCGCTACAAGAGCGGCATCCTCGAGTTCGACCGCGTCTGCGGCGGCGGCCTGGTGGTCGGCTCGGCGCTGCTGATCGGCGGCGATCCCGGCATCGGCAATCGCCAAGCAGCACACCGCCTGTGCCTACTTCTCCGGCGAAGAGGCGCTCGACCAGGTTCGGCTGCGCGCCGAGCGGCTGGGCCTCGGCAGCGCGCCGGTCCAGCTCACCGCGGCGACCTCGGTGCGCGACATCGTGGCGACGCTCGAGCGATCCGACGCGCCCAAGGTCGCCGTCATCGATTCGATCCAGACGATGTGGCTCGACACCGTCGATTCGACGCCCGGCACGGTGACCCAGGTGCGCGCCTCGGCGCAGGCGCTGGTCGAGCTCGCCAAGCGCCGCGGCATCGCCGTGCTGCTGGTCGGCCACGTCACCAAGGACGGCGCGATCGCCGGCCCCCGCGTGCTCGAGCACATGGTCGACACGGTGCTCTATTTCGAGGGCGAGCGCGGCCACCAGTTCCGCATCCTGCGCACCGTCAAGAACCGCTTCGGGCCGACCGACGAGATCGGCGTGTTCGAGATGTCGGACCGCGGCCTCAGCGACGTCGCCAATCCCTCCGCCCTGTTCCTCGCCGAGCGGCGCGGCCAGGTCTCGGGCGCCTGCGTGTTCGCCGGCATCGAGGGCACCCGGCCGGTGCTGGTCGAGATCCAGGCGCTGGTCAGCCCCTCCGCCCTCGGCACGCCGCGCCGCGCCGTGGTCGGCTGGGATGCGAACCGGCTGGCGATGGTGCTCGCCGTGCTCGAGGCGCGCTGCGGCGTCAGCATCGGCGCCAACGACGTCTACCTCAACGTCGCGGGCGGCCTGCGCATCAGCGAGCCGGCGGCCGATCTGGCCGTTGCAGCGGCCGTGGTGTCCTCGCTCGCCAACGAGCCGGTGCCGCCCGACATGGCGGTATTCGGCGAGATTGGCCTGGGCGGCGAAGTCCGCCCGGTCGGCCAACGCGAGGCGCGGCTGCGCGAGGCGGCCAAGCTCGGTTTCCGCAGCGCCCTGACGCCGCGCGGCCGCGCCGGCAGCGGCCCCGCGCCGCGCCCGCCGGACGGCATCATTGTTGACGAAATCGAGCATCTGGCCGACCTTGTCGCGCGTTTTCAGCCGGCCGATCGGCCCCTCAAGCGACCGCGTCGCGAGGATGGTCCGGAGCGTAGGCGCGAGTAACCGCCGAGGGGCGTCACAGGGATCATGGAAAAGCTCGGCATCAACGTATTCGACGTGGCTGTCATCGCCGTCGCCGTGTTCGGCGCGGCCATTGGCATGTCCTCGGGCTTTGCCCACGCCGTGCTGTTCATCGCCTCGTGGATCGGCGCCGGCTGGGTCGCGCTCAATTATTCGCAGCTGCTCGAGCCCGAGATCCTGAAGCTGGTGCAGAGCGCCGAGCTCGCCCGCTTCGGCGCCATGCTCGTGGTGTTCGTCGTCGCCCTGATCATCCTGGTGATGGTGGCCAACACCCTCTCCAAGGCGATTCGCCTGAGCCCGCTCAACCGGCCCGACCGCATCCTGGGCGCCGGCTTCGGCGTGATCTGCGCCTGGGCGGCAATGGGCCTCGGCTTCCTGTTCTATACCTACCTCGGACCCAAGCCGATCCCGCCGGTCGTCGAGAGCGGCGCGACCTTTCCCCTGATCCGCGAGATGTCCGAGGCGATCGAGCCCCGCCTGCCGCCGGGATTCCGCACACGGCTCACGCAAAAGCCCGATATCAACCTCGACCCCAGCCAGATCAAGATGCCGGAACTGCCCAAACCGCCGCAGTGAGTTATCTTGATGGCGCGTGCGGCGGTCCCCAGATATAAGGCAGCCGTGCTGACCCCCAAGCGCCCTCCGGAAGACGACAAATTCCACGAGGAATGTGCGCTGTTCGGCATCTTCGGGACGTCCGATGCCGCAGCCCACACCGCGCTCGGGCTCCATGCCCTGCAGCACCGCGGCCAGGAAGCCTCGGGCATCGTCACCTATGACGGCCGCCACTTCTACAATCACCGCGCCGCCGGCCTGGTCGGCGACATCTTCGGCGAGCAGTCGGTGATCGCCAAGCTCAAGGGCTACAGCGCGATCGGCCACAACCGCTACGCCACGACCGGCGGCTCGTCGGACCGCAACATCCAGCCGATCTTCGCCGACTTCGACTTCGGCGGCCTGGCGCTCGCCCACAACGGCAACCTGACCAACGCCTACCTGCTGCGCAAGGAGCTGGTGCGGATGGGCTGCCTGTTCCAGTCGACCACCGACACCGAGGTGATCAACCACCTGATCGCCCGCTCCAACTACTCGACCGTCGTCGACCGGGTGATCGACGCGCTGGGCCGAGTCAAGGGCGCCTACTCGCTGCTGATGCTGACCAACGAGGCGCTGCTCGGCGTGCGCGACCCGATGGGCGTGCGGCCGCTCTGCATCGGCCGGCTCGACGACGCCTGGATCATCACCTCGGAAAGCTGCGCGCTCGACATCATCGGCGCCCGCTTCGTGCGCGACGTCGAGCCGGGCGAGATCGTGATCGTCGACGGCACCGGCCTGCGCTCGATCAAGCCGTGGAGCAAGCAGCCGCGCCGCTTCTGCGTCTTCGAGCACATCTACTTCGCCCGCCCCGACAGCAAGATCGAGGGCGTCGGCGTCTACGAGGCGCGCAAGAAGATCGGCGCCCAGCTCGCCAAGGAAAGTCCGGTGCCGGCCGATGTCATCGTGCCGGTGCCCGATTCGGGCGTGCCGGCGGCGATCGGCTACTCGCAGCAGTCGGGCATCCCGTTCGAGCTCGGCATCATCCGCAACCACTATGTCGGCCGCACCTTCATCGAGCCGGCCGACAACATCCGCCATCTCGGCGTGCGCCTGAAGCACAACGCCAACCGCGCCCTTATCGAGGGCAAGCGGATCATCCTGGTCGACGATTCGATCGTGCGCGGCACGACCTCGATGAAGATCGTCGAGATGGTGCGCAGCGCCGGCGCCCGCGAGGTGCACATGCGGATCGCCGCGCCGCCGACCACCGACCCCTGCTTCTACGGCATCGACACGCCGGAGCGCGACAAGCTCCTGGCCTCGCGCTACGACGTCGCCGGCATGGCCAAGTTCATCGGCGTCGACTCGCTGGCCTTCCTGTCGATCGAGGGTCTCTACCACGCCATGGGCCTGCCCGGCCGCGACCCGCGCAACCCGGGCTTCTGCGACGCCTGCTTCACCGGCGACTATCCGATCGCGCTCGACGACGTGAACGGCGTCGAAGACCGCCAGCTCTCGCTGCTCGCCGAGCCGGCTTAGGGGCGCCCTCCCAGCATGAGACTGAAGGGCCGGATCGCGCTGATCACCGGCGCATCGCGCGGGCTTGGCGCAGCGGCGGCCGTCGCCTTCGCCCGCGAGGGCGCGCATTGCGTGCTGGTCGCGCGCACCGTCGGCGGCCTCGAGGCGGTCGACGACAAGATCAAGGCGCTCGGCAATGACGGCGCGACCCTGGTGCCGCTCGACGTGACCGACGGTCCCGGCATCGACCGCCTCGGTGCGGCACTCCACGAACGGTTCGGCAAGCTCGACATCCTGCTCGGCAATGCCGCCGTGCTGGGCACGCTGTCGCCGATCGGCCATATCGATCCGGAGACCTTCGAGCAAGTGATGGCAGTCAACGTGACGGCCAACTGGCGGCTGATCCGC
>VBAF01000220.1:5603-14788 GCA_005884705.1 Alphaproteobacteria bacterium | reverse complement strand
TTCGGCAAGCTGCAGGCGCGCGCCGTGCTGCGCGACGTCGGCCGGGTGCTCGGCATGCCGTACGGCCAGGTCGACCGCATCTGCAAGATGGTGCCCAACAACCCGGCCAATCCGGTGACCTTGGCCAAGGCGCTCGACACCGAGCAGCTCCTGAAGGAGCAGTACGAGAACGACGAGGAGATCAAGCGGCTGATCGATACGGCGCTGCAGCTCGAGGGCCTCTATCGCAACGCCTCGACCCATGCCGCCGGCGTGGTGATCGGCGACCGGCCGCTGCACGAGCTGGTGCCGCTGTTCCGCGATACCGACAACCGCGAATCGCTGCCGGCCACCCAGTTCAACATGAAGTGGGTCGAGCCCGCGGGCCTGGTGAAGTTCGACTTCCTCGGGCTGAAGACGCTGACGGTGATCGAGAAGGCCTGCGGCCTGATCGGCCGCGACCGCATCGACATCCCGAAGCTGCCGCTCGACGACAAGAAGACCTTCGAATTGCTGGCGCGCGGCGACGGCTCGGGGGTGTTCCAGCTCGAAGGCAGCGGCATGCGCGACGTGCTGCGCAAGCTGAAGCCCGACCGCTTCGAGGACATCATCGCCGTGGTGGCGCTTTACCGCCCCGGCCCGATGGAGAACATCCCCAGCTACATCAAGCGCAAGCACGGCGAGGAGCAACCCGACTACCTGCATCCGCTGCTCGAGGGGATCCTGAAGGAAACCTACGGCATCATGATCTACCAAGAGCAGGTGATGCAGATCGCCCAGGTGCTGAGCGGCTACACGCTGGGTGGCGCCGACCTGCTGCGCCGCGCCATGGGCAAGAAGATCCAGGCGGAGATGGATGCCCAGCGCGCCAATTTCATCGAGGGCGCGGAGAAGAACGGCGTCAAGAAGGACAGGGCCTCCTCGATCTTCGACCAGGTCGACAAGTTCGCCGGCTACGGCTTCAACAAGAGCCACGCCGCGGCCTATGCGCTGGTCTGCTACCAGACGGCCTATCTCAAGGCCAACCATCCGGTCGAATTCTTCGCCGCGACCATGACCCTCGACATGGGCAACGTCGACAAGCTGAACGGCTATCGCCGCGATCTCGAGAAGATCGGCGTTGATCTCCTGCCGCCCGACGTCACGCGCTCGACGGCCGAATTCACGGTCGAGGTCACGCCCGAGGGCAAGAAGGCGATCCGCTATGCGCTCGCCGCCATCAAGGGCGTCGGCCGCGACGCCATGGGGCGGCTGGCCGCCGAGCGGGCGGAGAACGGCCCGTTCAAGGACCTGTTAGACTGCGCTGAGCGGCTCGACCAGCGGGTGCTCAACAAGCGGCTGGTCGAAAGCCTGGTAAAGGCGGGCGCCTTCGACACCCTGAACAAGAACCGCGCCCAGACCTTCGCAGCCGTCGAGGCGCTGCTGCGGCACTCGCAGGCGACCCACGAGTCACGCGTCAGCAACCAGAACAACCTGTTCGGCGACGACACCGCGCAGCGCCGGCCGCAACTGCCCAAGGTGCCCGACTGGGCGCCGATGGAGCGGCTGCAGCAGGAATTCTCGGCGATCGGTTTCTATCTCTCCTCGCATCCGCTCGCGGCGTACGACAAGAGCCTGCAGCGGCTGGGGGTGACGCGGGCCGCCGACCTGCCGGCGTTGCTCGCCCGCGGCGCGCCGGGCCGCATCAAGCTCGCCGGCACCGTGATCGACCGCCTGGAGCGCACCTCGGCCAAGGGCAACCGGTTCGCCTTCGTGCAGTGTTCGGACCAGTCGGGCGCCTTCGAGCTCACCGTGTTCAGCGAGGTGCTGAGCGCCAAGCGCAATCTCCTGGAAGCCGGGCAGGCGGTGCTGATCTCGTGCGACGGAAGGCTCGACGGCGAGCAGGTCAAGCTGATGGCGCAATCGGTCGAGAAGCTCGAGGACGCGGTCGCCAACTCGGCCGCCGGCCTGCGCATCGTGATTTCCGATTCCGGTGTGCTCGAGGCGTTGCGCAAGTCGCTCGAGGGCAAGCGCGGCCGCGGCCGGGTCACGCTCGTGGTTCCGATGGAGAAGGACGAGAGCGAGGTCGAGGTGACCTTGCCCGGCACCTATTCGATCGCCGGCGGACTGCGCGACATCATCGGTGGCCTGCCGGGCGTCTCCCAGGTGGAGGAGATTTGAGCCAGCAGCCCGGCCTGTTCGAACAGCCGGGCGCGCCCAAGCGTCACAAGCCCGCGCCGGGCGAGGTGCGGCCCTGCTGGGACTCGCCGCTGCTGCAGGCGCCGGCGCTGCCGGCCGACATCAGGCTCGGCACCTCGTCGTGGTTCTTCCCGGGCTGGCGCGGCTTGGTCTACGAGGGCGTTCATCCGCAGACAGCGCTCAGCAAGAAAGGCCTGGGCGCTTACGCGCAAATCCCGCTGCTGCGCACCGTCAGCCTCGACCGGACGTTCTACGCGCCGATCACGACCATCGAGTACGCCCGCTATGCCGCCCAGGTGCCCGATCACTTCTCCTTCGTCGTGAAGGCGCCGGCGCTGGTTTGCGACGCGGTGATGCGCGACGAGGAAGGCCGCGGCAAAGTGGCCAACCCGCACTTTCTCGATCCGGCGATCGCTGCGCGCGAGTTCGTCGTGCCGTGCCTCGAAGGGCTGGGGGCGAAGGCGGGGCCGCTGGTGTTCCAGGTCTCGCCGCTGCCGCGCGGGCTCGTCGGGGAGGCGCCATTGCTGATCGAGCGCCTGGCGGCGTTCTTCGCAGCACTGCCCCGCACGCTCGGCAAGCTGCAGCCGGTGTACGCGCTCGAGTTGCGCAACGCCGAGCTGCTGACGCCGCGCCTGGTGCGCATGCTGCGCGAGCAGGGCGTGCGCTATTGCGTCGGCCTGCACGACCGCATGCCCCGCGGCGCTGGCGGCGCTGGACGGCGATGCGCCGGGCGACTTGGTGGTGCGCTGGAACCTGCACCGGGGCTTCCTCTATCAGGCGGCCAAGCAACGCTACGAGCCGTTCGACAAGCTGGTCGACGAGGACCCGGAGACGCGGCAGGTGCTGGCCCGGATGGCCGCCCGGGCTTTCAAGGCCGGCCGCAAAGTGTGGATAACCGCCAACAACAAGGCCGAGGGCTCGGCGCCGCTGTCCCTGGTCAAGCTGGCCGAGGAAATCGCAAACAATTTGCACTAATTGCGTCCCAGGCATCCCAGGCGTCCCAGACCGTCCCATCAGGGGGGTGGGGTGGAATTCTGGGACGCGCGGGTAAAACCCTTGTACCATCGGCATCGAAGGCGTCCCAGGGTCGTTGGGACGCGTCCCGGAACGGGGTTGCTTTTCCCCTCGCCACCCCCTAGATAGGCGCCACTTCGCACGCGGGTTTGCGGTCGACGGGGAGACATCCCGCCGCTCGCTCCGGTGTCCCCATTTCGGGGACGACGCCCGCGGAGGCCCAACCGGAAAAGGAGATGCGGCATGGCTATGCCGACGTTCACGATGCGTCAGTTGCTGGAAGCGGGTGTCCATTTCGGCCACCACACCCGGCGCTGGAACCCCAAGATGAAGCCGTACCTGTTCGGGGTGCGCAACGGGGTCCACATCATCGATCTCACCAAGACCGTGCCGCTGCTCGAGCAGGCGCTGCAGCAGATCCGCCAGGTCGTGTCCAACGGCGGCCGCGTGCTGTTCGTCGGCACCAAGGCGGCCGCCGCCGAGCGCGTCGCCGAGGCGGCCAAGCGCTGCGGCCAGTACTACGTCAATCACCGCTGGCTGGGCGGCATGATCACCAACTGGCAGACCATCTCGGCCTCGATCAAGCGCCTGCGCGAGCTCGACGACCGGCTGAAGGGCGACGTGGTCGGCCTGACCAAGAAGGAGCAGCTCGACCTCACGCGCGAGCGCGACAAGCTCGAGCGGTCGCTGGGCGGCATCAAGGAGATGGGCGGCACGCCCGACATGCTGTTCATCATCGACACCAACAAGGAGTCGATCGCGGTCCTCGAAGCCCGCAAGCGTGGCATCCCGATCGTGGCGATCCTCGACAGCAACTCCGATCCCGACGGCATCGACTTCCCGATCCCGGGCAACGATGACGCGATCCGCGCCGTGACGCTCTATTGCGACCTGATGTCGGGCGCGGTGCTCGATGGCATCCGCGCCGAGATCGCCGCCTCGGGCGGTGACGTGGGCGAACTCGACGAGCCGCCAGCCGAAGAGGTTCCCGCCGCCGCCGAGGGCGCGGGCGCCGAGGCATCGCCGGCCGAGTAAGGCCGGCCCTCCGCGAACGAACGACGGGGCCGGTCGCAAGACCGGCCCTAATTGCACTGAATGGAGCTTGATATGGCTGAGATCACCGCATCGCTGGTCAAGGAGCTGCGCGAGAAGACCGGCGCGGGCATGATGGATTGCAAGAAGGCGCTGAACGAGGTTGCGGGCGACCTCGAGAAGGCGATCGACTGGCTGCGCACCAAGGGCCTGTCGGCCGCCGCCAAGAAGGCCGGCCGCGTCGCCGCCGAGGGACTGGTCGGCGTGGCCGCGAGCGGCACCCGCGGCGCCGTGGTCGAGGTCAATGCCGAGACCGACTTCGTCGGCCGCAACGCGCAGTTCCAGAAGTTCGTCGAAACCGTCGCGCGCAGCGCGCTCGACAATGGCGGCGACCTCGCCAAGACCGCCGCAGCGCCCTATCCGGGCACCGGCCGCGACGTGCAGGGCGAGCTCACCCACCTGATCGCCACCATCGGCGAGAACATGAGCCTGCGCCGCTCGGCCTCGCTCGCGGTGTCGGACGGCGTGGTCGTGGCCTATACCCACAACGCGGTCGCGCCGGATCTCGGCAAGATCGGCGTGCTGGTCGCGCTCGAATCGTCGGGCGACAAGGCCAAGCTCGCGCCGCTCGCCAAGCAACTCGCCATGCACGTGGCGGCGGCCAACCCGCAGTCGCTCACCGTGGCCGACCTCGACCAGGCTGCTGTCGAGCGCGAACGCGGGGTGCTGGCCGAGAAGGCGGGCCAATCGGGCAAGGCCGCCGACATCATCGCCAAGATGGTCGAGGGCGGCATCCGCAAGTTCCACCAGGAGGTCGTGCTGCTCGAGCAGGCCTTCGTGATGGACGGCAAGACCAAGGTCGCCAAGGTGGTCGAGGACGCCGCCAAGCAGGTCGGCGGCCCGGTCCGCATCGCCGGCTACCTGCGCTTTGCCCTGGGCGAAGGCATCGAGAAGAAGTCGGAAGACTTCGCGGCCGAGGTGGCCGCGCAACTCAAGAAGTAGTATGAAAGGGTGTCGGCGCGGGCTAGGGCTGTGCTCGCGTCGCCCAAGACATCCAACCGAGGCCGCCTGAATGCCGCCGGCTCCACGCTATCGCCGCGTCCTGTTGAAGCTCTCGGGGGAGGGCCTGATGGGCGAGCGGGAATATGGTCTCGATCCCAAGATGGTCGGCATGGTCGCACAGGAGATCAAGACGGTGCACGACATGGGCGTGCAGGTCTGCCTGGTGATCGGCGGCGGCAACATCTTCCGCGGCGTGTCGGCCGCTGCGTCGGGCATGGACCGCGCCAGCGGCGACTACATGGGCATGCTGGCCACGGTCATCAATTCATTGGCCATGCAGAGCGCGCTGGAGCGCCAAGGCCTGCAGACCCGTGTACAGTCGGCCATTCCGATGACAACGGTCTGCGAGCCCTATATCCGACGCCGCGCCGCCCGCCACATGGAGAAGGGCCGGGTGGTGATCTTCGCCGCCGGCACGGGCAACCCGTTCTTCACCACCGACACCGCAGCCGCTCTGCGCGCCGCCGAGATGAGCGTCGATGCGATGCTGAAGGGCACCCAGGTCGACGGCGTCTATTCGGCCGATCCGCGCAAGGACAAGAGCGCCAAGCGTTACGACACGCTGACCTACATGGACGTGCTGCAGCAGGACCTGCAGGTGATGGATGCCTCGGCGATCTCGCTGGCACGCGAGAACAAGATCCCGATCATCGTGTTCGACATCCACAAGCCCGGCTCGTTCGCCGACACCATGGCGGGCAAGGGCACCCACACCATCATCAAGGACGAGGGCTGAAATGAGCACAGACCTCAAGGAACTCGAGAAACGCATGAACAGCGCGATGGACGCGCTGAAAAAGGAGCTCGCCGGCCTGCGCACCGGCCGCGCCTCGGTCAACCTGCTCGACCCGGTCCAGGTCGAGGCCTATGGCCAGCGCATGCCCCTCAACCAGGTGGGCACGGTGAGCGCCCCCGAATCGCGCCTGCTGACGGTCAATGTCTGGGACAAGGGCCTGGTGACGCCGACCGCCAAGGCGATCCGCGACGCCGGCCTCGGGCTCAACCCGTCGCCCGACGGCCAGATGATCCGCATCCCGATTCCCGAGCTCACCCAGGAGCGCCGCAACGAGCTCGCCAAGCTCGCGCACAAATATGCCGAGCAGGGCCGGGTGGCCGTGCGCAACGTGCGGCGCGACGGTATGGAGGCGCTCAAGAAGGCGGAGAAGGACCACAAGATCTCGCAGGACGAGCACCGCCAGAAGTCCGACGAGGTGCAGAAGCTGACCGACCGCTTCGTGAAGACGGTCGACGACACGCTGGCCACCAAAGAGAAAGAGATCAAGACCGTCTGATGTCGACAGCGCCGCTGCCCGCCGGGCCGGACTCCTCGCCGGGACCCCATCACGTCGCCATCATCATGGATGGCAACGGCCGCTGGGCGAAGGCGCGCGGGCTGCCGCGCGTGGCGGGACACCGGCGCGGCGCCGACGCGGTGCGCCGGGTGATCCGCGGCGCCGGCGAGCTCGGCATCCCGGTGCTCACCCTGTTCGCCTTCTCGACCGAGAACTGGACGCGGCCGGCCGACGAGGTCAGCGACCTGATGGGCCTGCTGCGCCACTATCTGCGCCACGAGCTCGAGGAGCTCGGCCGCAACGGCGCGCGCCTGCGGGTGATCGGCGAGCGCAGCCGGCTTGCACCCGACATCGTCTCCGATATCGCCGACGCCGAGCAGCGCACCCGCAGCAACACCCGCATCGACGTCAACATCTGCATCAACTACGGCTCGCGCGACGAGATCGTGCGGGCGACCCGCAGCCTGGCGCGCAAGGTCGCGGCAGGTGAGCTCGAGTCGGAGAGGATCGACGAGAACCTGTTCGAGCGCGAGCTGCTGACCGCCGGCGTGCCCGATCCCGACCTGCTGATCCGTACCAGCGGCGAGCAGCGCATCAGCAATTTCCTGCTGTGGCAGTGCGCCTACGCCGAGCTGGTGTTCGTCGACACGCTGTGGCCCGACTTCGGCAAGGAGCATCTCGAGCGGGCGATCACCGAGTTTCGCCGCCGCGAACGTCGCTATGGCGGCGTCGGCAGCTAGCGCTCCGGCGCGCTTCCGCGGCCTGCCGCTCCGGCTCGCGTCGGCGGTGGTCCTGGGACCGCTGCTGCTGGCGGCGGTGTGGCTGGGCTTCCCCTGGATCGACCTGGTCGCCGCGCTGGTGGCCCCGCTCATGATCGGCGAATGGCTGCGGCTGACGCACCGCCGGCCGCTCGCCCGCTCGGGCTTCGTTCTCTATTCGATCGCCGCCCTGCTGGCGCTGCTCTGGCTGCGCCACCAGCCGGGCTTCGGCCGCGAGACGATCCTGTGGATCCTGGCCTGCGTCTGGGCGACCGACATCGGCGCCTACTTCATCGGCTCCTATGCCGGCGGCGCCAAGCTTGCGCCCTCGATCAGCCCGAGCAAGACGTGGTCGGGCCTGGTGGGCGGCCTCTGCGCCTCCGCCGTGGTCAGCACCGCCTGCGGCCTGGTGTTCCATGCCGGCGACACGCTGGTCCTGGCGATGACCGGCATCGCTATCGCCATCGTCGCCCAGGCCGGCGACTTGCTGGAGTCGTCAGCCAAGCGCCGCGCCGGGGTCAAGGACAGCGGCAACGTCATCCCCGGCCATGGCGGCATCCTCGACCGCATCGACGGGTTGATCGCCGCCCTGGTGCTGATCGCCGCGATCCGGCTCGTCGCAGGAGGGGAATGGCCATGGGCATGATGCGCTGGACCGCGCCGTCGCCCGATGCGCCGCGCCACGTCACCATCGTCGGCTCGACCGGCTCGGTCGGCCAGAGCACGGCCGACCTGATCGCCCGCGCGCCCGACTGCTACCGGGTCGAGGCGCTGGTTGCCGGCAATTCGGTCGAGGCGCTCGCCGAGCAGGCGCGCCGGCTCAAGGCCAAGATGGCGGTGGTCGCCAACCCACAGCGCTACCGCGCGCTCAAGGACGCGCTGGTCGGCACTTCGATCGAGCCCGCGGCAGGCCCTGAGGCGGTGATCGAGGCGGCGTCGCGGCCTGCCGAATGGGTGATGGCGGCCGTCGTCGGCTATGCCGGCCTGGCGCCGACCCTGGTGGCGGCGCGGCGTGGTGCCATGGTGGCGCTCGCCAACAAGGAGGCGCTGGTCTGTGCCGGCAAGCTCCTGATCGACGCGGTCAGCCAATCGGGCGGGGCATTGCTGCCCGTCGATTCGGAGCACAATGCGATCTTCCAGGTGTTCGAGCCCGGCCAACGAGCGGCCGTCGACCGGCTGATCTTGACGGCGTCAGGTGGACCGTTCCGCAACTGGTCGCTGTCAGACATGGCGGAAGCCACGCCCGAACAGGCGCTTGCCCATCCCAACTGGGACATGGGCGCCAAGATCTCGATCGATTCGGCCACCATGATGAACAAGGGCCTCGAGCTGATCGAGGCGCATCTGCTGTTCGGCCTGCCGGCCCAGCAGATCGAGATCGTCGTCCATCCGCAGTCGGTGATCCATTCGATGGTCGCCTATCGCGACGGCTCGGTGCTCGCCCAGCTCGGCACGCCCGACATGCGCGTGCCGATCGCCCATGCGCTGGGCTGGCCGGCGCGCATCGACGGGCCGGCGGCGCGGCTCGATTTCACCAGCCTCGCACCGCTCACTTTCGAACAGCCTGATTCCGGCCGCTTTCCTTCGCTACGTCTGGCGCGAGAGGCACTGACCTTGGGAGGCTTTGCACCGGTGGTGATGAACGCGGCGAACGAGATCGCGGTCGCGGCCTTCCTTGCCCGGCGCATCGGCTTCCTCGATATCGCCCGCATCGTCGAAGATGTCCTGACCGCCACGGCCGACTTGGCCCGGCCGGTCGACTCGCTGCAGCAGGTCCAGGCAGCGGATCTCGAAGCTCGCCGGAGGGCCGAGGAAGCCGTTCAGGGTCACGCCCTAACCAATTGAAGAACCACATAATTCATGGTCTAGT
>VBAF01000220.1:0-5529 GCA_005884705.1 Alphaproteobacteria bacterium | reverse complement strand
ATTCATGCCGAGGTCTTCTCGATCGGCTTCGGGCCGGAGCTGTTCGGCTGGACCGACCGCAACGGCACGCGTTGGAAAGTCTCGGCGGTGCCGCTCGGCGGCTACGTCAAGTTCCTGGGCGACAGCGACGCCACCAGCGCCACCCATGACGGCCGGCCGTTGCCGCCCGACCAGCAGCGACGGGCTTTCTTCACCCAGCCGCTCTATGCGCGCGCCGCGGTCGTGCTGGGCGGGCCGGCGGCCAATATCCTGTTCGCGATCCTGCTGCTGACCGGCGTATTCTACGCCGCAGGCGAGCCGTACTCGCCGGCGATCGTCGCGGTGCAGGCCGACGGGCCGGCGGCCAAGGGGGGCCTGCGGACCGGCGACGAGATCGTTCGCATCAACGGTCAGCGGGTCAATCGCTTCGAGGACATCCAGGACTCCCAGTTCCTCAATCTCTCGGCGCCGATGGCGGTCGAATATCGCCGCAACGGCGCGCTGATGACCTCGCAGATCGCCCCGCAATTCTGCGAGCGCACCGACAAGTACGCAAACACCATGCGCTTTGGGGAGCTCGGCATCGATCCGATGATCCGGCCGGTGGTCGGCGGCTTCGTGCCCAACAGCCCGGCCGAGGCGGCGGGACTCAAGGTCGGCGACGTGCTGAAGAGCATCGACGGCCAGCCGGTCCAGCACTTCACGCACATCCCCGAGCTGATCGGCGCGCACGCCGGCCAGCCGGTGACCATCACCTACAATCGCGGCGGCAAGGATCTGGATGCCACGATGGTGCCCGAGGCCGACAAGGTGACCGACTGCCAGGGCAACGAGAAGACGATCGGCCGGCTGCGCATCCGCCCGGCCAACGTCACCGAGTTCCGCAGCCACGACATCTTGGGCGCGATGGGCGCCGGCGTGCGCCACGTCTGGAGCATGACCACGATGTTCTATACGTCGATGGCCCAGATCGTGACCGCGGCCCGGCCGGTCGACGAGCTGGGCGGCCCGATCCGCATCGCCAAGGCGGCGGGCGAGGCGTCGTATGGCGGCTGGGTCGGCATCCTGCAGCTCGTCATCGCGCTGTCGGTCGTGCTCGGCGTGTTCAACCTCCTGCCGGTACCGATGCTCGATGGCGGCCATCTGGCGATGTACCTGTATGAGGCCGTGCGCGGCCAGCCGCTTGGGCTCAAGGCGCAGGAGGTTGGGCTCAAGATCGGCTTCGCCTTGGTGATCGGCATGGCACTGGTCGCCACCTTCAATGACATCAAGCTGATTCTCCGCCAATTCGCACTGTAGGTGGGGAGAAAACGGGGTGACGAGACCTTTAAGACCGGTCTATGAAGCTGCCTTCTGAGCGTCGTCCACGGCATGCGGTGAAGGTGGCGGGGTGAGTGTGAATCTTCGTTGGGCTTTCCTCGTCGTTGCCGCGATCCTGGCGTTCGCGCTGCCGGCCGCGGCTCAGCGCGGCCCTGCGCCCCGGCCGGTGGCCGGTGGCACCATCACCGCCGTGCAGATCCAGGGTAACGTCCGCGCCGAGGTCGAGACGATTCGTTCCTACCTGCAGCTCAAGGAAGGCCAGGCCTACGATCCCGCCGCTGCCGACCGCTCGCTGAAGGCGCTGTTTTCGACCGGCCTGTTCTCCGACGTCGTGATCGACATGCAGGGCTCGACCCTGGTGGTGCGGGTGACGGAGAACCCGATCCTCAACCGCGTCGTCTTCGAGGGCAATCGCAAGATCGAGGACGACAAGCTGCGCGACGAGGTGCAATCCAAGCCGCGCCAGGTCTTCACCCGCGCGCGGGTGCAGTCCGACGTCGAGCGCCTGCTCAGCGTCTACCGCCGCACCGGCCGCTACAACGCCACCATCGAGCCCAAGATCATCCGGCTGGAACAGGGCCGCGTCGACCTGGTGTTCGAGATCAACGAGGGTGACGTCACCGGCATCAAGCGCATCAGCTTCGTCGGCAACGAGCATTTCAGCGACGGCACGCTGCGCGGCAAGATCCGCACCACCGAGAGCGCCTGGTGGCGCTTCCTGTCGTCCGACGACCGCTTCGATCCCGACCGCCTCAATCTCGACCGCGAGCTGTTGCGCAAGTACTACCTGTCGGAGGGCTACGCCGACTTCCGCGTCGTCTCGGCGGTCGCCGAACTGGCGCCGGACCGCTCGGGCTTCTTCATCACTTTCACGATCAACGAGGGCGAGCGCTACAAGTTCGGCAAGATCGACGTCAGCTCGCGCTTCGAGGGCCTCGATGTCGATACCCTGAAGACCTACCTCACGATGAGCGAGGGCGACTGGTACGACGCCGACCAGGTCGAGAAGACGGTGACGGCGATGGCCGACGCGGTCGGCACGCTGGGCTACGCCTTCGTCGACGTCCGTCCCAACATCCGGCGCAACAAGGATACGCTCAGCGTCGACGTCACGTTCGACGTCCAGGAGGGACCGCGCGTCTATGTCGAGCGCATCAACATCTACGGCAACACCCGGACCCTCGACAAGGTGATCCGCCGCGAGTTCCGCCTCGCCGAGGGTGATGCCTTCTCGACCGCCAAGGTGAGGCGCAGCCAGCAGAGGCTCAAGAACCTCGGCTTCTTCGAGAAGGTCGACGTTTCGGCGGCGCCCGGCTCGTCGCAGGACAAGACCAATCTCGAGGTCCAGGTGGTCGAGCAGAGCACCGGCGAAATCTCCTTCGGCGCCGGCTTCTCGACCACCTCGGGTATCCTGGGCGACGTCTCGATCCGCGAGCGCAACCTGCTCGGCAAGGGCCAGGATCTGCGGCTCGGCCTGTCGCTCGGCACCTTGAGCACCTTGATCGATCTCAGCTTCACCGAGCCGTATTTCCTCGACCGCAACGTTGCGGCGGGCTTCGACCTTTTCCGCACCTCCAACGACCGCCAGAACATCGCGTCGTACAGCGACCGCAGCCTGGGCTTCGCGCTGCGCAGCGGCTGGGCCTACACCGAGCACACCCGACAGCAGGTGCGCTACACGCTGCGTCAGTCTGATATCTACAACGTCCAGCCCTGGGCGTCGTCGATCGTGCAGCGCCAGGCCGGCTCCTCCGTCGTCTCGGAGGTCTCGGAGACGCTCAGCTGGGACACCCGCGACACGCGGCTCAACGCCACCAAGGGGTGGCTGGTGCGCAACGCGGTGGCGGTCGGCGGCCTGGGCGGCACCGAATACTATTTCCGCACCACGGTCGATGCGGTGATCTACCAGACCATCGTCGAGGATTTCATCGCCTCGATCGGCGGCTCGGCCGGTTTCATCGCGCCGTTCAACGACACCACGCTGCGGCTCAACAACCGCTTCTTCATCGGCGGCGACACGCTGCGCGGCTTCAGGGTCGGCGGCATCGGCCCGCGCGACGCCAACACCACCGATTCGCTCGGCGGCAAGTATTACTACACTGGAACCGCCGAGCTCAGCTTCCCGGTCGGCTTGCCCAAGGAGATCGGCATCCTCGGCAAGGCCTTCGTCGACGTCGGCTCGCTATGGGGATCGGCCGACGACCCGAGCCAGGTCAGCATCCTGGACAGCCAGCTGATGCGGGTATCGAGCGGCATTGGTGTCCAATGGATATCGCCGTTTGGGCCGATCCGTGTAGACTACGCGATCCCGATCCAGAAGGAATACTGGGACAAGACCGAAAACTTCCGCTTCAGCTTCGGGACGCGGTTCTGAGCGGGGATGGCGCCGACATGAACGTGCAGACCGACAAGACCAGCATGGCGACGTCCACGGCGACTTCGGTGGACATCAAGCGGATCCTGCAGATGATCCCGCATCGCTATCCCATGCTGATGGTCGATAAGGTGACCGAGATCCAACTCGATCACAGCGCCGTCGGCATCAAGAATGTCAGCATCAACGAGCCGTTCTTCCAGGGCCATTTCCCGTCCGAGCCGGTGATGCCGGGCGTGCTGATCGTCGAGGCGATGGCGCAGACCGCCGCCGTCCTGGTGGTCGCCACCTTCGGCAGCGAATCGGAGGGCAAGCTGGTCTATTTCATGTCGATCGACGGCGTGCGGTTTCGCCGCCCCGTGTTGCCGGGCGACCGGCTCGAGCTGCACGTGAAGAAGGCGCAGAGCCGCGGCAATGTCTGGAAGTTCGACGGCAAAGCCATGGTCGACGGCAAGGTCGCGGCCGAGGCCACCTTCGCCGCCATGATCCGCGACAAGTAGGAGGGGCAAATGCCCGACGCCGCCGCCAATTACCGCATGCTGCACACGATGATCCGGGTGAGGGATCTCGACAAGTCGCTCGCCTTCTATACGGGCCCGATGGGCATGAAGATGCTGCGCAAGCGCGAGGTCCCGGAGGGCAAGTACACGCTGGCGTTCGTCGGCTACGGCGACGAGAGCGAGCACTGTGCCGTCGAGCTGACCTACAACTGGGACCAGGAAAAGCCCTACGACCTCGGCAGCGGCTTCGGCCATCTCGCGGTCGGCGTGCCCGACGTCTACGGCATGTGCGAAGAGGTCAAGAAGGCGGGCGGCAAGGTCACTCGCGCGGCAGGGCCGGTGAAGTTCGGCACCACCGTGATCGCCTTCGTCGAGGACCCCGACGGCTACAAGATCGAGCTGATCGAACGGAAGTAGCCGGACCGGCAACACTTTGCTTTGCCTGGAGAGCCGGCCCATCGCGACGTCAAGAGGACGGCCCGCGCCAAGGCCGCCGCCGCGCAAGAACCCGGCCCTCTCTGAGTTCTGCTTGCGTTTGATCAATGCCGAAGAGCCTCGTGCGGGGCACCTTGAAAAACCGGGGGTGCGCGGGCTCCTGAGCTCCCGCTGCGCGAGGGGCTCGGGTCGATGACCACTATCTTCATTTCCTCGGGCATCACTTCCTCCGGCATTACCGTCCAAAGCGGTACAGATCTCGTCGTCCTTTCGGGCGGAACGTCAGTCGACGCGACGGTGAGCAGCGGCGGCCAGATCACGGTGTCGTCGGGCGGCGTGACGAGCGGCAGCATCGTGGTGAGTGGCGGCATCGAGGTCGTGGCGATCGGCGGTGCGACGAGCGGAACGACGATCGCGAGCGGCGGCATCGTTTTCGACTACGGCACGACGGTGGGCGCGACCGTGGCGTCGGGTGGCCTGGAGTTGGCGCGGGGCGGGGCGGCGAGCGGCACGGTGGTGTCCTTGGGCGGCACGCTGCACGTCTCGTCGGGCAGCGTCGCCAGCGGCGGCGTGGTCAAGGGCAACGAGATGGTGTTCTCGGCCGGCAGCGGTGTCGCGGCGACGGTGAGCAGCGGCGGCCAGGTCACGGTGGAGTCGGGCGGCGTGACGAGCGGCACGACAGTGAGCGACGGCGGCTTCGAGGTCGTGGCGATCGGCGGTACGGCCAGCGGCACGACGATCGCGAGCGGCGGCATCGGTTTCAACTACGGCACGACGGTCGGCCAGACGATCGCCGCGGGCGGCCTTGAGATTGTTTCCTCGGGAGCCATTACCTCGAATGCCAACGTCAACGGCTTCGCTGCGGTCTTTGTCGGCGCCGCAATCAGCAACTCGTCGGTTGGCTCTGGCGCCAGAATTCAA
>VBAF01000219.1 GCA_005884705.1 Alphaproteobacteria bacterium | reverse complement strand
CCCCGACGGCGATACGCGCCATGAACGCTCTCCCCTTCACAATTCGGCCATCAGCGCCGACCATATCATCGCCATGCGCAAAGTCCTGCCCGTCCTGCTGATGCTCGCGGTCGCGGGTTGCGCCACGATGCGCTGGGACAAGCCGGGCGCCACCGACGAGACCATCGCCAACGACATGGTCGCCTGCCGCCAGGCCGCGCAACAGGAAGCGATGCGCTACCCTTGGGGCTATTACCCGTGGGGCGGCTTCGGCATGCCGATCGGCATGCATCGTGGCAACTGGATGCTGTGGCAGATGCGCCAGGACAACGATCGCTTCTACCTCCAGAACCGGCTGTCCGCGTTCTGCATGCGCACCAAGGGCTACGAGCAGGTCGAGGTCAAACAACCGCAGACCCAAGCGCCGCCGCCGGCGTCGCCGTCGCCTGAGCCAAAGTAGCTGTCATCCCGAGCGCAGCGAGGAATCTTTAGGCCGCAGTAAAGATCCCTCGCTACGCTCGGGATGACAGTCTGCGGCTGTTACTTCCCGGTCCCGTCCTCGATCGCCTTGATCAGGACCGGCCAGTATTCCTTGGAGAAGCCCAGTTCCTTGGCGCGCTCCATCAGCTCGCGTGCGACGTCGGCGCCGAGCGCCGGGACGCCCGCCTCCTCGGCCATCTCGATGGCGTAGGAGAGATCCTTCAGCGCGTAGTCGGTCGAGAAGGCGCGCTCGGGAAACACGCCGGGCAGCAGTGCCTTCAGGCCGTGGTTGCGCAGCCCGAACGAATCGGCCGAGCCCTTGGTCAGCGTCTCGAACAGGATCTTGCCGTCGATGCCGTTGGCGCGCGCGATGCACAGCGCCTCGGCGAGCCCGACCACGGTCTGGAACAGGATCATGTTGTTCAGGATCTTGACCGCCTGCCCCGCGCCCGCCTCGCCGCAATGGGTGACCTCGCTGGCGAGATGACGCAGCAAGGGCTCGATGCGGGCGAAGGTCTCGGGCGTGCCACCGACCATGATCGACAGCGTGCCGTCGATCGCGGCCTGCCGCGTGCGCGCGATCGGCGCGTCGGCGAAGGCGCAGGCCTTGCCTTCGAACTCGGCATAGAGCCGGCGGGCGAGCGATACCGGCGCGGTGCTGGTGTCGATGACGGTGTAGCCCATCGTCACCTTGGACAAGATGCCGCCGGCGCCGAGCGTGACCGCCTCGACCTCCTTGCCGCCGGGCAGCGACAGGAAGATCGTCCGGCAACTGGCGATGATCTCGTCGAGCGACGCGCTCTTCACGCCGTCGGCCTCGAGCCGCTGCAGCGGCTCGGGGTTGCGGTCGGCCGCCAGCACGGTGGCACCACTCTTGCGCGCCAGGTTGCGGCACATCGGCTCGCCCATGGTGCCGACGCCGATGAATCCGATCATGTCAGCCATATCAATCCACGATGAAGAGTTTGGCGCCGCCGTCGGTGCGCGAGCGATGCGCCAGCGCGCCGTCGGCCACTTGGTAGCTCTGGCCGGGCTTCAGCACCACGGTGCGGCCGTCGGCCAGCTCGGTGTGCAACTCGCCATCGAGCACCAGCAGGACATGGCCCTTCTGGCACCAATGGTCGGCGAGATAGCCCGGCGTGTACTCGACCATGCGCACCCGGATGTTGTTGAAGGTCTTGGTGCGCCAATAGGCCTTGCCGGTCTCGCCCGGGTGCTCGGTGCGCTCCACGCCGTCCCAGTCGGTCGTGCCGAAGGGTATGTCGAACATCAGCATGGCCAAGCTTTTAGCACACATAGCGATGACGCGCGTGCCGGCTGGCGATAGAGTGCGCCGACGGTCAGCGAGCCCCCATGAAGCGTCGTTCCATGCTGGCGTTGACGGCAACCGCCGCGGCGCATCCGGCCGCGGTCCTGGCGCAGGCGCCGAAGGTCTATCGCATCGCCGTGCTCGAGACGGTGCCGGCCGGCGAGAACACGCGGAATTTCGAGGCGTTGCGGCAGGGCCTGCGCGAGCGCGGCTATGTCGAGGGCGGCAACCTCACGATCGAGTATCGATCCGCCGACGGCCAGGCAGAGCGCTTTCCGGCGCTGGCGAAGGAGCTGGTCGCCGGCGGCGCCGACCTGATCGTGACGCGCGGAACGCCGGCGGCGCGCGCCGCCAAGGAGGCGACCTCGACCGTTCCGACCGTCATGGCCGCGATCGGTGAGCCGCTGGGCGTCGGCGTGGTCGACAGCCTGGCGCGGCCGGGAGGCAACATCACCGGCTTCAGCGCCTACGTGACCGAGCTCGCCGGCAAGCGCGTCGAGCTGCTGAAGGGCGCCTTCCCGTCGATCCGCCGCGTCGGCTTCATGCAGCACATGGGCAATCCTGTCGCGCCGCCGCAATGGGAGGCGACGCAACAAGCCGCGGCCACGCTCGGTCTGTCGGCCGAGTTGGTCGACGTCCGCAGCGAGGCAGAGATCGGTCAGGCCTTCGCCGGCCTGGCCGGCCGGCAGATCGACGCGCTGTCGGTCGGTATCGACGGCCTGACCCAGGCCCATGCCGTGTTGATTATCCGGCTCGCGGCGGCCGGGAAGGTCGTGACCGCCTATCCGGCGCGCGAGTTCGTCGAGGCGGGCGGGCTGCTGAGCTACGGTCCGAGCTATCCCGATCTTTATTTTCGCGCCGCCAGCGTGATCGACCGGATCCTCCGGGGCGCCAAGGCCGGTGACATCCCGGTGCAGCAGCCGACCAAGCTCGAGATGGTGATCAACCTCAAGACGGCGAACACGCTCGGCGTCGCCGTGCCGCGCTCGATGCTCGCCGCCGCCGACGAAGTGCTGGACTGATCGTCGGCTGCCTCAGCCCCAGCTCGCGAGCGTCCGGCCGAGGCTTTCCGGCCCGCGATAGAGCATCGCCCGCCAGCCGGCCATGCGGGCGCCGTCGACATTGGCGGCGCGGTCGTCGACGAACAGGATCGACGGGGCAGCGCTCACGCCCATGCGCGCCTGGGCGGTGGTGAAGAACACGCGCTCGGGCTTGCAGACGCCGAGCGCCGCCGAATAGATGATCTCGTCGAAATGCGCGCCCAGCCCCTGCTGGTCGCGCAGGTAGGCGATGCGATGGTGCTCCTGGTTGGTCGCGGCGAAGACGCGCCCACCGGTGCGCTGCCGCCAGGCATCGGCCGCCGCCAGCACCGCACGGTCGATCACCGCGTCCTTCTCGAACCAGTAGGCGACGAATTCCTGCAGCCTGTCGGCCAGCCCCTTGCCCTCGAGGTACTCGTGCAGCGCGACGTAGAGGTCGAGCCGGCCGCGCAGGACTTCCATGAACACGGGCTTGAGGAAGAACTCAGGCGCGAGCTCGCGGTCGTGGTCGAGCCCCCAATCCTGCTGCAGGGTGGCGTACCACGGCGCGGCCGAGCCGGGCTGGGCGAGCGACACCACGCCGTCGACGTCGAGGACGAGCACGGGACTGGAACTCATGCCCGGCCATGCTACAGCAAGCCATGGAGCTCGTCGTTCCCACGCTCGATCGCCTCGACGCCTACGCCGACGCGTTACGGCGCGGCGGCTTCTGGGCCGACAACATCCGCCGCGAGGAATCGGCGCGCGAGGAGCTCGCGAAGATCGCCGCCGATCCGGCCGCGTTCGTGGCCTCGCTCGACGACCGCGCGGCCAAGGCCGGTCCGGTCATCCTGCCCGACGGCTCGCAGGTCGCGCGCCTGCCCGGCTACCGCCGCTGGATGTGGGACGACGGCGACGGTGGGGGCTTCTGCGGCTCGATCGCGTTTCGCTGGCAGCCTGGCACCTCGGCGCTGCCGCCCTACGTGCTGGGCCATATCGGCTACATCGTGGTGCCGTGGCAGCGCGGCCGCGGGTATGCCACGCGCGCGCTCGCGTTGCTGCTGCCCGAGGCGCGCCAGGAAGGGCTGTCGTATGTCGAGCTCACGACCGATCCCGACAACCTGCCGTCGCAGAAGGTGATCACGGCCATCGGCGGCACGCTGGTCGAGCGCTTCATCAAGACCGAAAGCCACGGCGGCGGCGAGGCGCTGCGCTGGCGGATCGTGCTGTAGCTGGGAGCGCGCGCCCTCCTGTCATCCTGAGCGCAGCGAAGGATCTAGGGCTTGCTCCACAGACCATCTCTGGAAGGAGCGCTAGGTCCTTCGCTTCGCTCAGGACGACAAGAGCACTAATCCGTCACCCCGCCGACCCGCACCACCGTCTCGGCCATCGCCGCCAGGGTGGCCATGCTCTTGGCCTTGAGCGCGCGCGGCGATTCGCCCTCGCCGATCTGGCCCTCGAGCACCAAGGTGATGAAGCCGTGCACCGTGGCCCAGGCGAAGTCGGCCATGCGCTTGCGCATCTCGGCCGGCGCCTTGGGGATCACCGCGTCGACCGCGGCGAGCTGGAAGTGATAGGCCTGCTTGGCCGCGGCGGCGAGGCCCGGCGTCTCGAAGCGACTGGCCTCGCGGTTGAACATGAGCTGAAACAGCGCCGGGTGGGCCGCGGCAAACGCCATGTAGCCGACGCCCTGCGCCACCAGCCGGGCGGTCGGCTCGGGCTTGGCGCGGCGCGCCTCGTTCTCCATCACCTCGGCGAGCTCGCGATAACCACGCGTGGCGATCTCGGCCAGCAGGTCGTCGATCGAGGCGAAGTGATGGGCGGGGGCGGCGTGGCTGACCTCGGCGCGGCGGGCGCATTCGCGCAAGGTGAAGCCGCGCAGGCCCTGTTCCTCGAGCAGCCGGCGGCCGGCGGCGACCAGCGCTTCACGCAGCTCGCCGTGGTGATAGGACTTGGTGCGGGCCATGGCCCATCGGCCATGACGGCCTGTGCGCTGTCAATATTGGCGCCAAACTTGGCGGTGACTAAATAATGCCGCGGCAATCTAGGCGTTGGCTGGATCCAGGGGCTCAGGTGTTCCGCCTTCCCACGCCTCCGCGCGCTCGTCGCTACGGGCTGAGCGCGTCGACGGTCAGCACGACGCCGCCCTTCGCAGTCGTTCCGATGTCCAGGGAAATGCCGCTGTCGGGCAGGTAGTCGAACATGACCTGCAATGGCTGGTTGATGCTGCGGGTCACATCC
Source organism: Alphaproteobacteria bacterium (assembly GCA_005884705.1). Lineage (GTDB taxonomy): Bacteria > Pseudomonadota > Alphaproteobacteria > Reyranellales > Reyranellaceae > Reyranella. The sequence continues at coordinate 1,107 of VBAF01000219.1, read as the reverse complement.
TTGCCGAAGCACTTTTCGATGTCCGCGACGATCTCGGCCACGATCTTCAGCCCCACATCGGGCGGGATGCGATGATCCATGCATTGGTAGGTCGCGCCCTGCCGGCTCTTGCGAACCTCGCAATTGGTCAACGGACCGAGGACGATCGTGCCCTTGAGCGTCTCCTCGCCCCGCGTCGGCTGGCTGACAGCCGCGAACTTCTTCGGCGCGTTCTTGAGGACCGTTTTCAGCCCGCCGCAGATCGACTCGGCCTCAGCCGCGCCCAGCGGAGCCAAGACCATGACTGCGGCACTGCCCATGATCGCGCACCATCGTCCCAACCCCAACTTGCCCATCAACCTCTGCACTCTGTTCAATTCGAATAGATCTTGGTCCGAGCAGTCGATTCGAAGCAAGCACTCCAAGCAGGCGACGTGCTGCGAGAGCCTAGGTGACGCTCTCGCCGTCCTATGGCTTCATTCGCCAATGACCCTCTCCCTCTGGGCCGCGTTCGTCGCCGCCTCGTCCATCTTGCTGATCATCCCCGGCCCGACCGTGCTGCTGGTCGTGTCCTATGCGCTCGGCCAGGGCTGGCGCACGGCGCTGCCGATGGCGATCGGCGTGGCGCTGGGCGACTTCACGGCCATGACGCTGTCGATGCTCGGGCTGGGCGCGCTGCTGGCCGCATCCTCCCTGCTGTTCACCGCACTGAAGTGGGCGGGCGCCGCCTACCTCATCTGGCTCGGCATCCAGCTCTGGCGCGCCGGCGGCACGCTCGATGCGGCCCCGCGCAGCGATCGCGCGCCGGCGGCCCGCATGCTGGCGCACGCCTGGCTGGTGACGGCGCTGAACCCGAAGAGCCTCACGTTCTTTGTGGCGTTCCTGCCCCAGTTCATCGACCCGCACGGCGATTTCTGGACCCAGATGCTGATCTTCGAGACCACCTTCCTGGCTCTCGCTTTTGCCAATGCCGTCGGCTATGGCCTGGTCGCTTCGCGGGCGCGCAGGCTCGTGGGCAATGCGCGCGCCATCGGCATCTTCAATCGCATCGGCGGCACGCTGCTGATCGGCGCCGGCATTGCCGCGGCCAGCATGCGCGTGTCGCAGTAGGGACAGGGACCGCACGCC
>VBAF01000218.1:2496-11222 GCA_005884705.1 Alphaproteobacteria bacterium | reverse complement strand
CCTGGTCGGTGTCGATATTGGCCTGGTCGAGCGGCACGGCGACGGCCTTGAGCGTGGTGAAAGCGTCCATGATGTGTGCTCCTCAGCCCAGCAGCTTGCGGACGTCGGTGAAATGGCCGGTGACCGCCGCCGCGGCGGCCATCGCCGGGCTCACCAGATGGGTACGCACCCCCACGCCCTGACGGCCGACGAAGTTGCGGTTGGAGGTCGAGGCGATGCGCTGGCCGCGCGTGCCGGTGTCGCCGTTCACGCCGATGCACATCGAGCAGCCGGGCTCGCGCCAGTCGAAGCCGGCCTCGCGAAAGATCTTGTCGAGCCCTTCGGCTTCGGCCTGCTGCTTGATGAGGCCCGAGCCCGCCACGACCCAGGCCGGGATCTTGGCCTTGCGGCCCTTGGCGACCGCGGCCGCCGCGCGCAGGTCCTCGATGCGGCTGTTGGTGCAGGAGCCGATGAAGACGCGGTCGACGGCGACGGTGTCCATCGGCGTGCCGGGCTTGAGGTCCATGTATTCGAGCGCCCGCTTCATGTTCTCCTGCTTGCCGGCGTCCGGTGCGGAAGCGGGATCGGGCACGCGGCCGTTGATCGACAGGACGTCCTCAGGGGACGTGCCCCAGGTCACCATCGGCGCGATCTCGGCGGCGGCCAGCGTGACCTCGCGGTCGAACGTGGCGCCGTCGTCGGTCGGCACGGTCTTCCAGAAGGCCATCGCCTTGTCCCAGTTCGCAGCCTCAGGCGCGAACGGCTTGCCCTTCAGATAGGTGAAGGTCGTGTCGTCGGGTGCCACCATGCCGGCGCGGCCGCCGGCCTCGATCGACATGTTGCAGAGCGTGAGGCGGCCTTCCATCGACAGGCCGCGGATCGCGCTGCCGGCATATTCCATCACGTAGCCGACCGCGCCGGCGGCGCCGATCTTGCCGATGATGGCGAGGATGATGTCCTTGCCGGTGATGTGCGGGCTCAAGTTGCCGTCGACGGTGATGCGCATCGACTTGGGCTTGCGCTGCCACAGGCACTGCGTCGCCATGACGTGCGTCACTTCCGACGAGCCGATGCCGAAGGCGAGCGCGCCCAGCGCGCCGTGCGTCGAGGTGTGCGAGTCGCCGCACACCAGGGTGATGCCGGGCTGGCTCAGGCCCTGCTCGGGGCCGACGACATGGATGATGCCCTGGCGCACGTCGCCCAGGTCGAACAAGGTCACGCCGGCTTCCTTGCAGTTGGTCGTGATGTCGTTCAACAGCCGGCGATGGTCGGGGTCGGGCACGTCCTTGGTGCGGCTGTCGGTCTTGACGTAGTGGTCGGGCGTCGCCGCGGCGCGGTCGGCGCGGCGCAGGCCCATGCCGCGCGCCTTGAGGCGCGAATAGGCGGGCGACGAGCCGTCATGCATCAGGTGGCGGTCGACATAGAGCAGCGTGTAGCCGTCGGGTCGGTCGACCACGACGTGGCGCTGCCAGATCTTCTCGAACATGGTCCGCGGGGCGGTCATCGTGCTTTTCCTCTCTACTCGGCGGCGGCTTTGGTGACGTCGCGGAAGGCGGTGCGGCGGGCATCCCAGTCCGCCGCGCCAAAACGGGCGAATGTCTTGGCCGGCGACGACTCTACCAGCGGCGGCGGGAACTTGCCGAGTCGCTTCACCTCGGCGAGCGTGTGGTCGCAGATCGCGATGATGTTGCCGAGCAGCAGGCCGGGCAGGATCGAGATCGCATAGCCCATGCGCTCGGCATCGGCGAGCGGAACTTCCGGCGTCTTGCCGCCGCGCACCATGTTCAAGAGGCACGGCCCCTTGACCAGCTTCGGCACCTCGGCGACCTCGGCCATCGTCTGCGGCGCCTCGACGAACACCGCATCGGCGCCGTTGGCGAGGGCGAGGTTGGCGCGGATGATCGCCTCGTCGAAGCCGGCCACGGCGCGCGAGTCGGTGCGGGCGATGATGGTGAAGTCGGGCGTGCGCTTGGCCGCGGCGGCGGCGCGGATCTTCGCCACGTAGTCCTCGCGGCTGACCAGCTCCTTGTTCTCGAGATGGCCGCACTTCTTGGGAAACACCTGGTCCTCGACATGGATGCCGGCGATTCCGGCGCGCTCGAACTCCTGCACGGTGCGGAACATATTGAGCTCGTTGCCGTAGCCGGTGTCGGCGTCGCTGATCAGCGGGATTGCGACCGAGTTGGCGATGCGGCTCGCATTGGCGACCATCTCGGTCATGGTGACCAGCCCGTAGTCGGGATAGCCCAGCGTCGCCGAGGTGCCGGCGCCGGTCATGTAGACGGCCTCGAAGCCGGCCTGCTCGATCAGCCGGCCGGTGATGCAGTCGATGGCGCCCGGCGCCACGATCATCTTGCCGCTCTTCAGCATGGTGCGGAACTTGGCTGCCTGGCTCATGACGGTCTCCTGTTGGATTTGGGTGGCTTCGGAACGGGCACGAGCTGGTCGGCGCCCAGCTCGAAACGGAGGGTGAGGCGCTCGGGCAGCGCCAGCATCTCGACATACTCGACGGCATGGCCCTGCTGGTCGACCATCATGCTGCGCAGGTCGATCAACGCCGCGCCCACCTTGACCTGGAGGCGTTGCGCCACGACCGGCTCGGCGAGCGTCGCCGACACGATCTGCTCGCCGGCCGAGATATGCGCGCCGGCGCGTTGCAACAGCTGGAACATCGGGATCCGGTCGAGCTCGGCCTGGCTGAAGGTGCGACCGAGCGATTCGGGCACGTAGCTGGTCAGGTGCATCACCGGCTGGCCGTCCTGGCTGCGGAGGCGCACCGCGCGCTGCACCGGCCTGGCCGCCGCATCCCATAGCCGTTCGCGCAGGAAGGCCGGCGCGGCGACGTAGCCGAACTCGACCACACGGGCGACGGTCTGCGCGCCGTAGGCGGCGATGTTGGAGATCACCGAGGCCATCGGCATGCGCAGCGGCCGGCCGAGCGGCTTGACCACGGTGCGGCGGCCGGCGCCGCGCTCGATCAGCCCGGCATTGTGCAGGCTCGCCATGGCGCGCCGCACCGTGATACGCGAGACGCTGAACAGCTGGGTGAGCTGCTCCTCGGTCGGCAGCCGTTCGCCCGCGGCATAGCGGCCGGCGGCGATGCCGTCGGCCAGCACCAGGTAGATCTGGTGGTGCAGCGGCGCGCCGAGGTCGCGGTCGACGGCGATGCCGGTCATGCCGCGGCCCCGCGATGCAGGCGCTTGTCGATCGCCAGCAGGATCGAGTTGGCGGCGACGGCGAACAGCGAGATCAGCACGGCGATGGCCAGGATGGTCTGCACGTCGTTGAGGTCGATTGCCGTCATCAGCAGGAAGCCCAGGCCGCGTTGCGAGGCGAACAGCTCGCCCAGCATGGTACCGAGCAAGGTGAGCGAGAAGCCGATGCGCAAGCCGGTGAAGATCTCGGGCAGGGTGGCGGGGATCAGCACATGCCAGCCCGTCTGTGCCGGGCTGAGCCGCATTGCTCGGCCGGCGCGCAGATAGGTCCGGTTGACGTTGCGCACCGCGTTCATGGTGAACAGCGCCACCGGAATGATGCCGTGCAGCGCGCCGAACGCGACCTTGGCCGACATGCCGAGGCCGAACAGCAGCAGGATCACCGGATAGAGCGTGATCTTGGGCAGCGAGTAGAGGCCGACCAGGATGGGCTCGGCGACTTCGCCGGTCAGGCGATGGCCGCCCAGCAGCACGCCGATGCCGACGCCGCCGGCCCACGCGATCACCAGCGCCTGCAGGAAGGCAAGGCCGGTCTCGCTGAGATGCGGCAGGAACCTCTTCTGGCCGATCATCTCCCAGAGATGCTCGAGCGTCGGCAGCGGCGCCGTCAGCGCGGTGTCGCCGGCCCATTGATGCAGGACCTGCCACGCCACCAGCAGGGTGAGCGTGAGCAGCAGGGGGCCGCGCAGGGTGCGGACGGCGGTCACTGGCCGCGCTGCCTTGCCAGCCGCCGCTCGTAGGCGAAGACCAGCAGGTTGAAGGCGGTGGCGATACAGAGCACCAACAGGATCAGGCCGTACATCGTGCGATTGTCGAAATTGTCGTAGGCGTAGGCGATCTGGTGGCCGAGCCCGCTGGTCGACAGGATGAACTCGCCGGCGATCACGCCGATGAAGGAGTAGGTGACGGCGAGCTTCAGCCCGGAGAAAAGGTGCGGTGCCGCCGCCGGCAGGCGGATGTGCCAGATCTCGGCGGGCAACGACAGGCGCTGCATGCGGGCCGTCTTGATCAGCACGCGCGGGATGCGGTCGAGGCCGCTGAGCGTCGCCATGATCATCGCCACCATGGCGAACAGGGTCGCCAGCACGATCAGCGGCAGGGCGCCCAGGCCAAAGATCACGATCAGCAGCGGATAGAAGGCGAAGTGCGGCAGCGAGTAGTAGGCCGCAAGGAACGGATCGACCGTGCGGCGCAGCGGCGGCAGCCAGTAGAGCACGCAGCCGAGCGCGAAGCCGCCCGTCACCGACAGGCCCATGGCGATGCCGACCGAGGACAGCGTCTGGCGGATGTCGGGGTTGAGCTCGCCCGAGCCCAGCAGCTTCACCATCGCCTCGACCATCGCGGTGGGCGCGATCACGAGCTTGGGCGAAATCACCCCGGTCCGGCACAGCGCCTCGACCGCGCCGAAGAAGGCGGCCAGCACGACCAGGCGAATCCAACCGGCCTTGCTCATTCGGCGGCCTGCGCGCCCTGGCCGAGCGCCAGCATCGATTCGGTGCGCAAGAGCGACCACAGGCGCGAGGTCACGGCGCCGAAGTCGGGCCGCTCGGCGAGCCGCGAATCGCGATCGCGCGGCCAGCCGGTCTCGACCACGTCGATGAAGCGGCCAGGCCGCGCCGACATCACGCCGATCCGGTCGGACAGCAGATTGGCCTCGTCGAGCGCATGGGTGATCAGCACCACGGTGGCCGAGGTCTCGCGCCACAGCCGCAGCAGCTCGTCGCCCATCAGGAGGCGGGTCTGCTGGTCGAGCGCGCCGAACGGCTCGTCGAGCAGGATCAGGCGCGGCTGCAGCACCAGCGTGCGGGCGATGCAGACCCGCTGGCGCATGCCGCCCGAGAGCTGGCTGGGATAGGCGCGGCGGAAATCGTTCAGGCCCATGAAGCCGACGGCGAAATCGACGCGGCGGCGGATCTCCGCAGGGTCGGTGCCGAGGCGACGCAGGCCGAAGGCGACATTGTCCTCGACGGTCAGCCAGGGAAACGAGGCGTCCTCCTGGAACACCACGCCCACGCCGTCGGGCACGGTGCCGGCGACCGGCTTGCCCTCGAACTCGACCGTGCCCTCGCTCGGCGCGGAGAGGCCCGCCAGCACGTCGAGCAGGGTCGACTTGCCGCAACCCGAAGGGCCGACGACGCCGAAGAACTCGCCGGCCTTGAGCTCGAACGACAAGGGCCCCAGCGCATGCACCGCGGCGTGGCCGGCGCGCGGCGGATAGATGCGCGAGACGTTGCTGAGGCGCGCGACGGCGTTCATCGGCCGGTCATTGCGTCTTGGATTGGAGGTCCTTCGGCACGAAGCGGTCGTCGATCGCGGTCTTCCAGTCGACTGTGCCCTCGTAGGCGCCGGTGTCGATCAGGGATTGAGCGGTCAGCTCCATCAGCTTCGTCTTGAGTTCGCCATGGCCGAACCAGGTCGGTGTCTGCTTGAGCAGGCCTGCGAGGGCCGACGCGGCGATGTCGGGCGGCAGGTTATAGCCCTTGGCCAGGCTTTCCGCCGCCGCCTTCTGGTCGGCATAGATCAGATCGACGCCCTTGCGGCGGCCCTCGATCACGGCGCGCAGCTTGTCGCCCTTCTTGGCGATCATGTCGTTGGTCGCCACGCCCACCGTCTGGCTATAGGGCGGCAGCTTGGCGTCGAGCCAGGGAATGATCTGGTACTTGGCGCCGGCCTTCATCTTCTGCGAGTAGATCGGCTCGGGAATGATGGCGATGTCGATCTTGTTGTGCTCGAGCGCGGTGAGGCCGGCGCCGAAATCGCCGATCGCCACCATGGTGACGTCCGACGCCTTCAGCCCATGCGACTTCAAAACCGCCAGGATGCTGCTCTCGCTCACCGACTTGGGCCGGCTGTAGACGAAGCGCTTGCCCTTGAGGTCCTCGGGCTTCTCGATCTTCTCGCCCGGCCGGGTCACCCAGAAGCTGCTCGGGCCGTCGGTGCCGCCGCTGATGATCTTGATCGGAAAGCCTTCCTTGATGGCGCTGAGCGCCGCCGGCAGGGCGACTTCGGCGAACAGCGTCTCGCCCGCCATCATGTTGCGCACCGACGTGCCACCGCCCTTGGAGGTCAGGATGCTGGCGACGTCGACGCCGGTCTTCTTGAAGTAGCCCTTGTCGAGCGCCACGGCGTAAGGCGTGCCGTAGAGCAGCGAGGCGTAATGGGTGACCACGATCTCCTAGATTGCGCGAAACGATGTCATGGACGTCCTCCGGCCGGCCGGTCTCGGACCGGCTCTCCTATTGTCATGACATCAGGACAATGAGCGCCAAAAGAGTCAACGACACCGCTTCGCTAGGCGGCTGCCGTCCGCTCAATCCGGACTGAAGCAGCCGTGCAGCCCGTACGGCACGGGATGACGCAGGCGTGCTGTGAACAGCGGCTTGGCGGCAAGGTCGCGCGCATCGAGCCCGACGACGGCGCTGCCTTCCGTCGCAGCGTCGAACACCATCGCCACCACCACCCCATCATCCTCGCCGGCGCCGGTCGGGATGAAAAACGGCTCGCCGACATAGCCGTGCGGACCGAAGTCGTGGCAGGCAACGGCGCCGCTCTCGAGATCGACTCGCGCCACCTGCTGCTGCAGGCCCGTCGCCCGGTCGGCTGGATTGCAAGCGATGTAGGCGTAGCGATAGCGCTTGCCGATCCGCCGCGGGTCGACTTTCGGGAACTCGTTGGCGCTGCCGGCCGCGTAAGCGCGGCTTTCGACCGTGTCCGACGCCGGATCGATCCTGAGCCGTGTCAGCGTCGCCATGCCCGCTGCCGGCCAGTCCGAATGCCAGTAGTCGCGCAGCGCCTGGCCGACGGTCGCGTAGTCGGGATAGCGCGCGAGATCGAGGACGATGGTGCCGTCCGCCTCGTAGCCGTTGGCGAAGTGGAATTGGAAGAAGGCCTCGGTTTCGATGAAGCGCGGCGCGTCTCGCCCGTCGCGCGGCACCAGCAGGATGAGGGTCGGCTTGCCGCCGTCCCAGTGCAGGGCGCCGTCGAAGCTGCTGAGGCCCAGCAAGAACCTGATGGGATGCACCAGGATCGGCCCGAGGCAGAACACCAGATGATGTTCGGTCAGCACGAAGTCGTGGTTCATCACCGGGTAGGGCAGGGTGACCGGCGGCAGCTTGGTCAGGCTGCCGCGATGCAGGCGATAGGGTGTCAGTGTGGTGCGCCGCCCGTAGTCGAGGCCGAAGTTGAACAGCTCGCCGCTGTCGGGATCGATGCGCGGATGGGCCGAGAAGGCCTTCACCGTCCCGCCGAAGTCCTGCAGGCCGCGCGTCGCGAGTGTCGCCGGATCGAGCTCGAAGGGCGGCCCGCCTTCCCACAGCGAGAGCAGCTTGCCGTCACTCAGCACGACCGAGGTATTCGACACGTTGGCGGCCATGCGGAAGGCGTTGACCAGGACGCCGCCCGGCCGCATCTTGCCGAAGCCGCGATGCATGATGCGGCCGGCCTGGTTTTCGTCGCGCCAGTTCGGCGTATCGACGTAGCGGTTGCGATAGTGGATGCCCTGGGCGTCGAAGCGGATCGCCTGGATCATGCCGTCGCCGTCGAACCAGTGCGCGAACCACCGGCCGGCGAGTTGGTTGCGGCCCGAGCCGTTGCGGAACAGGGTGCCGCGCAGCGCTGCCGGCACCGTGCCGTCGATCTCGTCGATCCGATAGTCGTGCTCGTGCAGCAGCGAACGAAAGCCCGCGCTCCACGGGCCGGCCATGGTCAGTTCACGCCGAACTTGTAGGCCAGCCCCGCGCGCACGGTGTGGTCGGAGGGTTGCAGCGTGACGCCGCTCAGCAGCGTGCGCGTCTCGAACTGGCTGTAGCGATACTCGAGTCGCGTCGACCAGCCCGGGGCGATCATGAACTCGAGGCCCGGCCCGACCGCGAAGCCGCCGAGCCGGTCCTCGCTGGAGAACAGCGTGCTGCCGTTGCCGGCATAGCCGGTCGTGGTGAAGCTCTGGTTGGTGTAGCCGCCCAGGGCATAGAGCAGGGTCTGACGTGTGGCGAGCCAGCCGAGCCGCGCCAGGAGGCTCCAGCCCATGTTGGTGCGCGACGCGACCGTCGCCGAGGCGCCGCCGCCGCCCGCCGTTAGCACCGACTGCATGCCGGGCCAGGTGAGGTCGCCCATCAACCCGACCAGGAACTGGTCGGTAAGCTGCCAGTCGCCGCCCACGAACACCGACCCGAGCAGACCCTGGCCGCCATTGTCGAGGCTGGCGGAAGCGCCACCGGCGCTGGCGTTGAGCTTGTTGACCAAGAGGCCCGCACCGCCCGCGACGCCGCCATAGAGGCCGGTCCAGTCGCGCCCGCCGGCCGTCGCCGGCGCCTCGCCGCTGTCGTGGCCACCGCCGAAGCGATAGGACAGGCCGATCCGCGCGGTGTGCATGAAGGGCTGCACCGTGAGGCCGGCCGCCGGCACGAACTTGGTCTCGAATTGGCTGTAGCGATACTCGAGCTTGGTCGACCAGCCGCCGCGCAGCAGCGTCTCGAGGCCGCCGCCCACCGTCCAGCCGTTGGAGTAGTTGTCGTTGGTGAAGTTGGCCAGGGC
>VBAF01000218.1:0-2442 GCA_005884705.1 Alphaproteobacteria bacterium | reverse complement strand
CGCATAGATCAGCGAGGACGGCGTCGCCAGCACGCCGGCGCGCGCCAGAAGGGCGAAGCCCAGGTCGGCCCGCGAGGTGATCGTGGCGTTCGCGCCGGGCACCTGCGCCGACATCGTGCCCGCCATGTTGGACCAGGTACCTTCGGCCAGCAGGCCGACCACCGCCTGCGGGATGACCTGGTAATCGAAGCCGCCATGGATCGACGCCAGGATGCCGCTGCCGCCTTCTCCGTCGACGTTGATCGTTGCGCCGCCGCCGGGGCTGGCATTGGTGCGCCGCAGCGTGCCGCCGGCGCCGAAGTCTCCGCCGACATAGAAGCCGGTCCAGCTCGGGCCTGAGGTGTAGGGGGGAAGGTCGCCCCGCGACTGGGCGTGGGCCGCGCAAACGGAGGTCGCAATCGTCAGCGCGGCTGCAGCCAAAATTCTGCGGATCGTCATTCGCGCAACATTAGCACATTGCGCGAAGGTATTGAAGACTAACGATATATTACTCTGCGGCGGCGCCCTTCTTGTTGAGCATGCCGAAGCGGTCCTTCGGGTCCTTCTCACGCGCCGCGGCCCCGTAGGTGCCGAGTTCGATGCGGTGCGGGATGGTCAGCATGTAGTTCTTGAACGCGCCCTCCATCGCCTCGCGCCAGCCCTGCGCGTTCTGCATCTCGTTGACTGAGGCCTTGGCGAACTTGAGCGCGAACGGATCGCGCTCGGCGATCTGCTGCGCGAGCTTCATCGTCTCCGCCTCGAGCTTGGCGCGCGGCACGACGCGATTGACCAGACCGAGCTTCTCGGCCTCGGCCGCCGCGATGAACTCGCCGGTGAAGAGATACTCCTTGGCCTTGCGCGGCCCGAGATCCCACGGCATCGAGAAATACTGCACGTGCGCGCCGCCCCACTTGACCGCGCGGTCGGCGAACAAGGCGTCGTCGCTGGCGATGATGAGATCGCAGGCCGAGGCGATCATCATGCCGCCCATGATGCAGTAGCCCTGGACCTGCGCGATGGTGGGCTTGGGTAGGTCGCGCCAGCGCATGGTGTTCTCGAAGAAGCGCTCCCATAGCCGGCGATACTCGCCCTTGAAGCCCGGCTCGAGCGGCGTCTTCTTCTGGTCCGCCATCTCCCGCGGGCTGCCGAGGTCGTGGCCGGCGGAGAAGTGCTTGCCTGCGCCGGCCAGGATGATCACCCGCACCTCGGGATCGTCGACCGCGCGCAGGAACGCATCATCGAGTTCCTCGAGCAGGATGCGGGATTGCGCGTTCAGCACTTCCGGCCGGTTGGCAGTGATCTTGTGCACCGCGCCGGTGCGCTCGGTCAGCAAGGTGGAATAGCTTTTCATGACAGGCCCCTGCCCATGAGATCGACGAAGTTGTCGCAATAGAAGCGTTGCTTATGCGCCGCGCTGACGCCGGCCGTCTCCATCGACGCCTCGAAGCGCTTGATCGGATGGCGGCCGCCCTCGACGTGCGGATAGTCCGACGAGAACAGGCAGACCTCGTCGCCCGAATTGGCGATGATCCAGCCGGTGTCCTCGTGCGGGTAGGGCGTGACCCGCACTTGCCGCTTCACGAACTCGCTGGGTCTGAGCGACATCTTCTGCAGCCGCTCCTCGTTCTTGTAGAAGGCGTTGTGTGCGCTATCCATGTTGCGCATCCAGCCCGGCACCCACGACGCGCCCTGCTCGATCACGCCGAACCTGAGGTTGGGGAATCGATCGAGCACCCGGTCGACGATCAGCGCCGTCAGCGCCTTCATCGGCGCGTAGCCGATCGCCATGTAGTCGATCGAGCGGAAATTGTCGTCGCCGCCATGGAAGTCCGGCACCGGCGAGGCCGGCCTCCTCGGCGATCGCCCACAAGGGATCGAAACCGATATGGCTCGGCGCATGATCGTCCGGGCAGCGCGACGGGATCAGCAGCGCCTTGGCACCGGCTTCGATCGCCGCGCGGGCCGCCGTTGCCGTGCGCTCGAAGTCGAGCAAGGGCACGTAGCCGGTCGGCAGCAAGCGGCGGTCGACCGAGCAGAATTCGACCATGTGGCGGGTGTGTGCCCGCGCCACGGCATAGGCGAGGTCGTGGTCCTTGCCGCTCTCCAGCAGGTTGGAGAAGTTGAGCAGCGCGGTGGTGAACATGAGCTGGCTCGAGAAGCCCAGCAGGTCGATCGAGCGCGGCCGGTCCTGCTTGCGCCACGAGCCCAGCGCCGCCCAGTTCTTGGCCAGCATGATCTGCCGCTCGTCGAACGCCTCGCCTGCGGCGCGCTCGGCCTCGGCGAGCCGGCTGTGGAAGCCGTCGCGGCGCGGGAAGAGCTTCTCGTCGCTCACCTGCGCGCGGTACTTCGCCTCGAGATGCTCGGCAAGGAAGCCCGGCATCTCCATGATGTGCGCATCGGCGTCGTGAATGACGCGCCCCTCGGCGTAGGGCATGGTTCCTCCGTTCTTGGTTGTTGGGAGAC
>VBAF01000217.1 GCA_005884705.1 Alphaproteobacteria bacterium | reverse complement strand
GATGATCGTCTACACGTCGGGCACGACCGGCAGCCCCAAGGGCGTGATGCTTAGCCATCGCAACATGATCGCGGCGGCCGAGGGCTTCATCGAAGTGAACGACACCAAGCCCAGCGACAACTGGCTGTCCTATCTGCCGATGGCGTGGGTCGGCGACGCGGCCTTCTCGCTCGGCATGGCGCTGGTCGGCAAGCTGGTCGTCAACTGCCCGGAGAGTCCGGAGAGCGTGCAGCGCGATCTCCGCGAACTGGGCCCCCACGCCATGCTGGCGCCGCCGCGCATCTGGGAGAACATGCTGACCTCGATGCAGGTCAAGGGCGGCGACGCCTCGCCGATGAAGCGGCGCGTGTTCGAGTACTTCCGCTCGTTGGCCGAGCGCTGCGAGCTCAAGCGCACCGACGGCAAGCCGCTTGGCCTCGGCGAGCGGCTCGGCCTGATGGCGGGCGAGCTCTTCGTCTACGGTCCGGTGCGCGACCAGCTCGGCCTGCGCAACGCGCGCTGGTGCTACACCGGCGGCGCGCCGCTCGGCCCCGACACCTATCGCTTCTTCCGCTCCTTCGGCATCAACCTCAAGCAGGTCTACGGCGCCACCGAAGCCTCGGCCCTGATCGCCTGCCAGTCCAACGCCGAAGCCAATCCCAACACGGTCGGCCGGCCGATGCCGCGCATCGAGATCAAGATCGACGGCAACGGCGAGGTCATGCTGAAGGGCGACAACGTCTTCGTCGGCTACTTCAAGCAGGAGGAGGCGACGCGCGAGACCCTGGTCGACGGCGGCTGGCTGCGCACCGGCGATGCCGGGTTCTTCGACAAGCAGGGCCAGCTCGTGATCATCGATCGCGCCAAGGACGTCGGCAAGCTGAGCGACGGTTCGGCCTTCGCGCCGCAGTTCATCGAGAACAAGCTGAAGTTCAGCCCCTATATCCGCGAAGCGGTGGCCTTCGGGCATGCCCGGCCGATGGTCGTCGCCATGATCGCCATCGACATGCAGACCGTCGGCACGTGGGCCGAGCGGAAGGGCCTGCCCTATACCAGCTTCATGGATCTCAGCCGCAAGCCCGAGGTCGCCGGCCTGATCGCCGAGGAGATCGCCAAGGCCAATGCCACCTTGCCCGACGTCCAGCAGGTCAAGCGCTTCCTGCTGCTCAACAAGGAGCTCGAGGCCGACGATGCCGAGATGACGCGCACCCGCAAGGTCCGTCGCAAGTTCGTGGCGGAGAAATACGCCGCCGTGATCGAGGCGTTCTACAACAGCAAGGACCAGGTCGAGGTGACGATGGACATCACCTTCGAGGACGGCCGCAAGTCCTCGATCACCTCCGACATCGCCATTGAGGACATCAAGCGGCCCCAAACCGTGCGGCAGGCGGCCTAGATGGGCGAGGACCTGGAATTCGCCTTCGCGCTGGTCCTGAGCGGCGCCTCGATCGGACTGATGTACTCGCTGATCGCGCTCGGTTTCGTGCTGGTCTACAAGGCGACCGACGCCATCAACTTCGCCCAGGGCGAGTTCGTCATGCTGGCCGGCATGATCGTGGTCACCGTGCTGGGCTTGTCCGGCGCGCCGCTGATCGCCGCCATCATCGTCGTGGTGGCGGCGATGATCGGCTTCGGCTTCGGCCTGGAGCGCGTCGTGCTGCGGCCGCTGNNCATCATGGCGACCATCGGGATCGCGGCGATGCTGCGCGGGCTGGCGCCGATCACGCTCGGCATCGAGACCCGCGCCCTGCCGCTGCCGATCGGCGACGAGCCGATCGTGATCGGGCCGGCCACCTTGCCGCCGATCCAGGTGCTCGGCGCGGTGGTGGCCGTGGTGTTCTTCGTGGCCTTCAGCTGGTTCTTCAAGAAGAGCCGCATGGGCGTGGCGATGCGGGCGATCGCCGACAACCAGCAGGTTGCACAGGCGATGGGCATCAACGTCGAGCGCTACTTCGCGATCGCCTGGGCGATGGCCGGCATCGTTTCGGCGCTGGGCGGCATCGTGTGGGGCAGCATGCTGGGGGTCGACGTGCAACTCGCGCTGGTCGGGTTGAAGGTGTTCCCGGTGGTGATCCTGGGCGGCCTCGATTCGATCGGCGGCGCGCTGGTCGGCGGCCTGATCATCGGCATCGTCGAGAGCCTGGCTGCCGGCTACCTCGATCCTTACGTCGGCGGCGGCACCAAGGACTTCGCCCCCTACGTCTTGATGATCCTGGCTCTCATGGTCAGGCCCTATGGCATCTTCGGCCGTCGCCAGATCGAGCGCGTGTAGCCATGTTCCATCGCGAGTCCGGTGTCTTCAAGACGACCTACGGCGCCGACATGGCGCTCTATCCGCTGCCGATCGCCAAGTGGACCGTGGTCGCGCTGGCGGTGATCTTCGTCGTGATCATTCCGCTCTCCATCCACGAATACTACCTCTCGATCCTGAACCTGATTTTCATCGCCATCGTCGGCGCCCTGGGGCTCAACATCCTGGTCGGCTACACCGGCCAGATCTCGATCGGCCATGGCGCCTTCATGTCGGTCGGCGCCTACACCGCGGCCAACCTTGCGGTCAAACTCGGCCTGCCGTTCTGGATCACCTTGCCGGCGGGCGGGCTGATGGCGGCGCTGTTCGGCGTCATCGTCGGCATGCCGAGCCTGCGCATCAAGGGTCTCTATCTCGCGATCGCCACGCTGGCCGGCCAGCTCATCATCGAATGGACGATCAACCGGGTGCCGGCCATCTCGGGCGGCGCGCAGGCGTCGATCCAGGTCGACCGGCCGAGCCTGTTCGGCGTGAGCTTCGACACCCAGGGCTCGCTTTACTACTTCCTGCTTTTCTTCGCCGTGCTCGCCATCATCGCGACGCTCAACCTGGTGCGCAGCCGCATCGGCCGCGCCTTCGTGGCGGTGCGCGACCAGGACATCGCCGCCGAGATCATCGGCATCAACATCTACCGCTACAAGCTGCTCGCCTTCGCGATCTCGTCGTTCTACGCCGGCGTCTGCGGCGTGCTCTACACCTATTACTTCGGCATCGCCAACTACGAGCAGTTCCAGCTCATCGTCTCGATCGACTACCTCGCCATGATCATCATCGGCGGACTGGGGTCGGTGCTGGGCTCGATTTTCGGCGCGGTTTTCGTCACACTGCTGCCGATTGCGATCCGCATCTTCATGGAGAATGTCGGCGCGCTGTTCTTCACCACGGCGGAGATGGCCAACGTCATCTCCGGGCTGCGGCTGGGCGTGTTCGGCGGCCTCATCATCTTTTTCTTGATCGTCGAGCCCGAGGGGCTCAATCGACTGTGGAGTAATATCCGGAGCTATTTCCGGGTTTGGCCCTTCTCCTACTAGAGCGGGGCGTGGCTTGAGAAAGGGAGGAACCCATGACGAGGTTCGTTAGGAGCTGGCTGGGAGTGGCGGCAACGACCGCGACTCTGGCATTCGGCGGAAGCCAGGCTTTCGCCCAGAAGGAATTGGTGTTCGGCCTGCAATGCGACAGGACGGGGCCGACGGCGAACGTAGGCACGGTGCTGTGCCCCGGCTATCAGGACTACATCGCCCTGATCAACAGCAAGGGCGGCGTCGAGGGCTACAAGATCAAGGTCCTCGAGATCGACAACGAGTACAAGGTGCCGCCGGCTATGGAAGCGCACGAGCGCTTCAAGAAGGAGGGCGCGGTCCTCGAAGGCCTCTACGGCACGCCGCAGACCGCCGCGCTGAACAAGAAGCTCGAGGAGGACAAGATCCTCGGCACGTCGCCCGGCTTCGGCACCGCCTCGGCCGCGGACGGCAAGCGCTTCCCGTATACCTTCCCGATCGCGGCCAGCTACTGGTCGCAGGCCGGTGCCGCGGTGGCCTTCGCCAAGGAGGCGTTGGGCGGCAGCCTCAAGGGCAAGAAGATCGCCTTCCTGTTCTATGACAATCCGGCGGGCAAGGAGCCGCTGCCGATCCTCGAGGATCTCGCCAAGAGCGAAGGCTTCGACATGCGCACCTTCGCGGTGCCGGCACCGGGCCTCGAGATGGGCGCGCAGATCCTCGACATCACCGGGCGCTACAAGCCGGACTACATCATCACCCACCTGTTCGGGCGCGCGCCGTCGGTCTCGATCAAGGAGCTGAAGGGCAAGGGCTTCCCGCTCAGCAAGGTGGTGGCGTTCGTCTGGGGCAGCGCGGAGTCCGACATCATCGCGGCGGGCGGCATGGGGTTGGCCGAAGGCTACAGCACCATGCAGTTCGCCGGCGTCGGCAAGGACTTCCCGGTGATCAAGGACATCGAGGCCATGTACAAGGCACAGGGCAAGGCCCCGCCGAAGGAGATGGACTCGACCGTCTATTACAACCGCGGCATCTTCATCGCCGCGCTGCATGTCGAGGCGGCGCGCAATGCCATCAAGGCCAAGGGCGGCGCCATGCCGACCTCGGAGGACGTCAAGAAGGGCATGGAGGCGATCAAGGGCTTCACCCTGGGCGGTTTCGTGCCGCCGATGGAGCTCACGCCGGCCGATCATGAGGGCGGCGGCTGGGTCCAGATCTGGACGGTCAAGGGCGGCAAGCTGGTGAAGGTGAAGGACTGGTTCCAGGGCAACCGCCCGACGATCCAGAAGCACCTCGCGGCGGACGCCTCGAAGTCCTGACGTCTTGCTGTCGATCAACAACATCGAGGTCGTCTACGACCGCGTCATCCTGGTGCTCAAGGGCGTGTCGATCGAGGTCCGCGAGGGCTCGATCACGACGCTCCTGGGCGCCAATGGCGCGGGCAAGACGACGACCTTGAAGGCGATCTCGGGCGTGCTCCGGTCGGAGCGCGGCGAGGTCACCAAGGGCGCGATCGAGCTCGCCGGCCGGCGCATCGACGGCATGCGGGCGCACGAGATGACCAAGCTCGGTCTGGTGCAGGTGTTCGAGGGCCGGCGGGTCTTCGAGCACCTGACCACCGAGGAGAACCTGATCGCCGGCGGCCATGTCAGGGACAAGGCCACGGTGAAGCAGGGCATCGACATGGTCTATTCCTACTTCCCGCGGCTCAAGGAGCGGCGCCAGCAGGTCGCGGGCTACCTGTCGGGCGGCGAGCAGCAAATGCTGGCGATCGGCCGGGCGCTGATGAGCCAGCCCAAGGTCGTGCTGCTCGACGAGCCGTCGCTCGGGCTGGCGCCGATGCTGGTCGAGCAGAACGCCGCCATGGCGCTCACCGTGGCCGACCACGGCTACGTCATGGAGAACGGCCGCATCGTCCTCGAAGGGCAGGCCGACAAGCTGCGCGACAACTCCGACATCAAGGAATTCTATCTGGGGCTGAACGAAGGCGGCGCCCGCAAGTCCTACCACGACACCAAGCATTACAAGCGGCGCAAGCGCTGGCTATCCTAGGGGAGATGAAATCTCCCCGTGTCCCGAGCGGAGCCGCCCAGCGGGCGGCGCAGTCGAGGGATCTTCTCTCCGCTATACGCTGCTTGCTCGTGAAGAGAAGGTCCCTCGGCTACGCTCGGGACGACGGATAACGGAGTAGAGCCCATGAGCGAGATCGACCGGCTGCGTGAGATGATCGACGGCGCCCGGCGCATGGTCGCCTTCACCGGCGCGGGCGTGTCGACCGAATCGGGCATCCCCGACTTCCGCTCGCCGGGCGGCATCTGGACCAAGTACCAGCCGATCTATTTCGACGACTTCATGTCGTCGGAGGAGATGCGGCGCGAGGCATGGCGGCGCAAGTTCGCGACCGACGAGACGATGCTCAAGGCCGAGCCCAATGCCGGCCATCGCGCGCTCGCCAAGCTGGTCGAGCAGGGCAGGATGAGCGCCATCATCACGCAGAACATCGACGGCTTGCACCAACGCTCGGGCGTGCCGGCGTCGAAGATCATCGAGCTGCACGGCAACACGACCTACGCGACCTGCCTCGACTGCGGCCAGCGCTACGAGCTCGATCCGATCAGAAAGGCCTTCCTGGGCGAGGGCACCCTGCCGGTGTGCGAGAAATGCGACGGCATCGTGAAGACCGCCACCATCTCCTTCGGCCAGGCCATGCCCGAGATCCAGATGGCGCGCGCCCAGGACGAGACCCAGCAGTGCGACCTGTTCATCGTGCTCGGCAGCTCGCTGGTGGTCTACCCGGCAGCGGGATTCCCGCGCATCGCCAAGCGGCGCGGCGCCAAGCTGGTCATCCTGAATCGCGATCCGACCGACCAGGACGATGACGCCGACCTGGTGCTGCACGACGAGATCGGCCCGACGATGAGCCGCGTGGTCGGGGTCAACTGATGCACCGCCGGGCTCTCCTCGCCGGCGCCGCGCTGCTGCCGTTCGGCGCGCCCCGGGCCGCTTTGGCACAGCAGGACATCACCTTCTTCCGCATCCTGACCGGCGGCACGGTCGGCACCTACTTCCCGATCGGCGGCCTGATCGCCAACGCGATCTCCAACCCGCCGGGCTCGCGGCCCTGCGCCGACGGCGGCTCGTGCGGCGTGCCGGGCCTGGTCGCGACTTCGGTCGCCTCCAACGGCTCGGTCGCCAACGTGGCGGCGATCGCGGCGGGCTCGGCGCAGTCGGGCTTCGTGCAGTCCGACATCGCCTACTGGGCCTATACCGGCACCGGCATCTACAACGGACGGCCCAAGGTCGACGTGCTGCGCGCGATCGCCAACCTCTATCCCGAAAGCGTCCAGCTCGTGGTGCGCAAGGGCGCCGGCATCAAGTCGGTCGCCGACCTGCGCGGCAAGAAGATCTCGCTCGACGAGCCCGGCTCCGGCACGCTGGTCGATGCGCGCCTCATCCTGCAGGCCTTCGGCATGACCGAGAAGGACCTGCAGGCGCAGTATTTCCCGGCGCAGCGCGTGGCCGACAGCCTGAAGGACGGCACGATCGACGGCTTCTTCAGCGTGAGCGGCTGGCCGCAGAGCGCGGTCGCCGATCTCGCCGCTAATGTCGGCATCGAGCTGGTGCCGATCGCGGGGCCGGAGGTCGACAAGCTGATCGGCCAGTTCAGCTTCTTCAGCGCCGAGGAGATTCCGGACGGCGCCTATCGCGGCGTGGCCGGCGTGAAGACCGTGAGCGTGCATGCGCTCTGGACGACCTCGAGCAAGCAGCCCGACGAGCTGATCTACAAGGTGACGGCGGCGCTGTGGCACCCGGCGACCCGCAAGCTACTTGATTCAGGCCACGCCAAGGGCCGCGACATCCGGCTCGAGACGGCGACCCAGGGTCTCGGCATCCCGCTGCATCCCGGCGCGGAGAAGTTCTACAAGGAACAGGGCGTCATCAAATAGGATGAAATCGAGGTCGGGGAAGTGAACGAAACACACTTGGGGAAAGGCAATGGCAGCATACGTGATTTTCGATGCCCCACCTGGCGGCGATCTGGAAGCAATGAAGCCTTATAGAGAAAAGGCGTGGGACACATTAGTTCCGTACGGAGGCAGACCGATCGTACGAACCGGCGACATCGAAGTCCGGGAGGTCAGACGCGACAAGAGCTGGACGCCGACGCGCTTGCTGATCATCGAATTTCCCACGCTCGCGGCGGCGCGGGCATGGCACGAATCACCGGAATATCAGGCGCTCCTTCCGCTACGGCTCAACGCCAGAGGGCCGGACAACATGCTGATCGTGGGCGGGGTTGCAGATTGAACCAACCGCTGTGGACATGAGGATCGGATCGCTGCCATCTCAATGACTGGGTTTGGCAAGTACACAACCGCCACACGGCGTCATCAAATAGGGCGGAGATCATGCGGTTGAAGGACAAGGTGTGCGTCGTCACGGCGGCGGGGCAGGGCATCGGCGCGGCCACGGCGCAAGCGTTCGCGCACGAAGGTGCCACGGTGTGGGCAACCGACGTCGACGAAGCCAAGCTGGCGGCGTTGAAGGGCCTCCCAGGCCTGAAGGTCCGCAAGCTCGACGTGCTGGACAAGGCGGCGATTGGTGCGCTCGCCCAGGAGACCGGCGCCGTCGACGTGCTGTTCAATTGCGCGGGCCACGTTCATCACGGCAGCGTGCTCGACGCCACCGACCCGCAATGGAGCTTCGCCTTCGACCTCAACGTCCGCAGCATGTTCTG
>VBAF01000216.1 GCA_005884705.1 Alphaproteobacteria bacterium | reverse complement strand
TGGCAAGGGCCGCCTGAACGTCCGCGATCAGGAGCAATGCGGCGATTCCCGGAACGGCGGCTGCGGACACCAGGACCGCGATCAGGAGGGCGGCGATGAGATCGTCGCGCCGCAAGCCGGCGCGCCGCGTGCCGGCGTTCGACAGCATCGCCAGCAGCGCGGCGTGAAAGTCCGCCTTGCGCTCGGGGCGCACCGCGGGCTCGTCGGCGAGGTCGAACTCGGTCTCGATCATGGCGAACGCCGCCGCTTCGTCCGGCGCGGCCTGCAACTGGCGCACGAATTGCCGGCGGCGGTTCCGGTTGAACAGGGTGCCCAGCAAGTACAACGCGCCGTCGATGATGCCCCACGCGACATTGCACCCCAGCAGGGCAACGGCAAGCTCGCCGGCGGCGATCTCGCTGGGCGCGGACAGCAGTCGTGCGCCAGCCGTCATGGTGAACGCCATGACCAGGCCGAACAGCAACTCGAGCAGGCTCTCGGACGGGTCGAGGTGGCGATGGACCCAGCGCGCGAGCGCACTCATCCACCACCTCCCCGCTTGACCCGCGAGGGCGTCACGACAAGCCAGGCATTCCAGCCCTGCGGGCGGTTCTCGGCGGCGAATTCGCTGTAAGCGCGAAGGTTGAGGTCGATCGCCAGCCGGCCGATCGTGAACGACCAGCCGACTTGCGGTCCGACGCCGGCCACGCGCGAGCGGAATCCGCCGAGCTGGGGCGGCGCACCGATATCGTCGCTGAGCTGGTTGTAGAGATAGCCGACCGCGCCGACATAGACCGCGTCGGACAGGGCATAGGAAGCGCCGAAGTCGAGGTGGCCGTCGACGCCGCTCTGGTACTGCGTCGAGGGATTGACGAAGTTGTAGGTGAGGCCGGCCGTTGCCGAGAACTCGAAGCCACCTTGCGACAGGAACGTGTAGCCCATGCCGCCGTCGATCGCCCAATGGCCGAGCCCCACGCCGGCGAGCCGATTGGGATCGTAGGCGCCGGTGGGGACGCTCGCCATCGTGTAGGCCATCAGGTTGTGGTTGCCGAACTCCCATTTCAGAGAAGCCATCGGATAAAGGTCGCTGAACCCGGCGGCGCTGTCGCGGCTCGCGGTCGAGAAGGAATTGCCTGCCGGTCCGCTCAGGACGCCCCACACCGAGGTGTCGGCGCGGCCGGCCGCGAAGGTCACGCCGAGCCAGAGCTGGGCGTTGAGCACCGGCTCGGCAAAGGTGTAGCTCGGCGTCAGGAAGAGGTACTGCTCGCTGGTGTTGAGGCCGACCAGCAGCCGCCCGCCGCGTGGCAACTGCGTGCCAGCCGTGGCACTGGCGGTTCGGCCGTAGAAGATCGCCTCGAGCGAGAAGCCGGGTGTGCCTGGCACGGCGGCGTAGCTTGCGAACTGTCCGGGCAACCAGGCGCTGGCGCCGCTTTCGTCCGCCGCCGCCCCGAGCGGGAGCAGCGGCACGATCAGCGCCGCGATCCCCAACCCTCGTGCCCGGCTTCTATGGAGTCTCATCGTCAACCGTGACATAAAAACTAGTCGATATCGGCGGGGGCGTCATCGAGTGGTCGCCGACATATCCTCTGGAATCCGATGAAGGCGCTGCTGCACGAGCTGAGAAGCCGCCCGCTACTCTGGCTTGTGGCGTTCGTCCCGATCCTCTTCGCCTGCCACACAGCAATTCCCGAGGCGCACACGCTGCACTTCGTGCTGTCGGTGGTGGCCATCGTGCCGCTGGCCGCGCTGCTCGGCTGGGCGACCGAAGCGGTCGCCGCCAAGACCGGTGACCTGGTCGGCGGCCTGCTCAATGCGACGCTCGGCAACCTCACCGAGCTGGTGATTGCCCTGACGGCCCTCGCCGCGGGCCAGTACATGCTGGTCAAGGCCTCGATCGCCGGCGCCATCGTCACCAACGTCCTGTTCATGCTGGGCGGTTCGATGCTGCTCGGCGGGCTGAAGCACCGTGTGCAGACCTACAACAAGCCGACCGCGCGCCTGCAGACGGCCATGCTGCTGGCGGCGATCTTCGCCCTGCTGGTGCCCTCGGCGATCGCCACGTCGCACGAGCGCGTCTTCTCTTCGATCGGCTCGGCGGTCAGCCTGGCGTTGGCGGCCGTCCTGCTCGTCACCTATTGCCTGGCCATGCTGTTCTCGCTGGTCACCCATCGCGAGGTCTTTGCCACTGCCCACGGCGATGGCCACGACGAAGCCGCCCTGCCGATCGCCCCGGCGCTCGCCGTTCTGGCCGGCGTCACGGTGCTGGTCGCCGCCGTCAGCGAGGTCTTCGTGTCGTCGGTTCAGCACGCCGCGGAGACGTTCGGCATGACGCCGGCGTTCGTCGGCTTCGTCGTCGTGCCGCTGGTTGGCGGCGCCGCCGAGATGGGCTCTTCCTTCTCGGCGGCGCGCAAGGACAGGCTCGACATGAGCATGGGCATTTGCATTGGCAGCGCCGCGCAGATCGCCCTGTTCCTGGCGCCGGTTCTGGTGTTCGCAAGTCCGCTGCTCGGTCCCGCCCAGATGGATCTGCAGTTCTGGCCGGGCGCCATCGTGATGATGCTGATGGCCACGCTCACTGCGACGGTCGTCACGAACTCGGGACAGTCGGCGTGGTTCCTCGGCGTCCAGCTGCTGACGGTCTACGCCATCTTTGCGATCACGCTCTATCTGTTGCCGCCGTGATCATTGCGCCGCGGCGGCTTCGCTCGCCTTGAGCGCCTGCAGGTTGGCGATCGCGGCCGGGCGGCTCATGCCCTTGAGCTCGCGCTCGCCCAAATCCTCGATCTGCACGAAGTCTTCGACCATCGACGCCAGCCGGCCGCTCACCAGCACCTGGCCGTCGGCCGCCTCGCCGCACAGCCGCGCGGCGAGGTTGATGACGGCGCCGATCGCCGTGTAGTCGAAGCGGTCCTCGAAGCCGATGCGGCCCAGCGTGGCGTAGCCCTGCGCCATGCCGACGCCGAAGCCCAGGCGATAGCCGCGGCGCGCCCACTTGGGGATCAGCGCCGCGACAGCGTCGCGCATCTCGAGCGCGAGCTGCGCGGCACGCTGCGGCGCGTCCTCGCAGGGCAGCGGATCGTTGAAGAAGACCAGCATGCCGTCGCCGGTGAAGCGGTCGAGCGTGCCCTCGTACTTGCGGATCAGGGGCCCGATCGCGCCGTGATACTCCTTGAGCACCGCCATGATGTCCTCGGGCTCGGCGGTTTCGGCGAAGCCGGTGAAGCCGCGCAGGTCGCAGAACATGGCGACGATCTCGCGGCGGTGGTTCTCCAGCACCTTCTCGTCGCCCGCCGAGACGATCGCCTGCGCAAGCTGCGGCGCGAGGAAGCGGCGCAGGCGGCTGACCCGCTCGATCTCCTCGACCTGCGCCTTGATCTTGGCCTCGAGGCCGGTGTTGAGCGCCTGGACCTCGTCGTGCAGCGCCTTGATGCGCAGCATGGCGCGCACCCGGGCGACCAGCGCGCCGTGATCGATCGGCTTGGCGAGATAGTCGTCGCCGCCGGCATCGAGGCCGGCCACCACGTCCTTCGGGGTCGCCTTGGCGGTCACCAGGATCACCGGGATGAAGGGCAGGGTGGCATCGGCCTTCATGCGCCGCACCACCTCGAGCCCGTCGATCTTGGGCATCATGATGTCGAGCAGGACCAGGTCGGGCAGGTCGCTCGCCACCTTCTCCAGCGCCTGCTCGCCGTCGACCGCGACCACCACCTCGTAGCCGAGACTCTCCAGGCGCATCCTGAGGATCTCGACATTGTCGGCGACGTCGTCGACGACCAGGATGCGGGCGGGAGTGCGCATGGCGTCGCTATCCCAGAATCTCGCGCACCTTGGCCAGCATCTGGCGCGGGCTGTAGGGCTTGGCGATGTAGCCGTCGCAGCCCGCGGCGCGCGCCTTCTCCTCGTCGCCCGACAGGGCGTAGGAGGTGACGGCGACGATCGGGATCGCCTTCAGCTCGGGATTGGCCTTGATCTGGCGGGTCGCCTCGTAGCCGTCCATCACCGGCATCTGGATGTCCATCAGGATCAGGTCGGGCTTGTGCTGCGCCGCCTGGCTGACGCCTTCGGCCCCGTCATTCGCCTCGATCATGTCGTAGCCGGCCATGCCCAGCAGATCGCGCAGGATCTGGCGGTTGTCTTCGGTGTCTTCGACGACGAGGATCTTTTTCATTGTGCTCATTGTGCGGCTTCCCTGACAGGGATGGCGTTGATCGGGATGGTGACCTTGAACGTCGAGCCTTGGCCGATCACCGATTCGACGGCGATGGAGCCGCCATGCAGCTCCACGATCTTGCGCGAGATCGACAGGCCGAGACCGGTGCCGCCCTTCTTGCGCGTGCTGGTGTTGTCGACCTGCTGGAACTCGTCGAAGATCCGCTTCTGGTCCTCCGGCGCGATGCCGAAGCCGCTGTCGACGACCGCGAGCTCGAAGAACTCACCGTCACGCCGTCCGCGGATCTCGACCTTGCCCTGGTCGGTGAACTTGATGGCATTGCCGACGAGGTTGAGCAGCACCTGGGCGAGCCGACGCGCGTCGCCGCGGCCCATCGGCAGGCCGGCCGCCACCGCCGATTCGAGCGCCAGCCCCTTGGTGCGGGCCAGCGACTCGGTCGCCGCCATCACGGTGTTGACCATGTCGGCGACGCTGTAGTCCTCGATCGCCAGCGAGAGCTGGCCGGCCTCGATCTTGGAGAGGTCGAGCACGTCGTTGATCAGGCCGAGCAGGTGGCGGCCGTTGCTCTGCACCCGCTCGAGCACGCCCGCCGCCTTTTCCGGCACGTTGCCGTAGAGCCCGTCGGCCATCATCTCGGTGTAGCCGATGATGGCGTTGAGCGGCGTGCGCAGCTCGTGGCTCATGTTGGCGAGGAACTGCGACTTGTGTTGGCTGGCGATCTCGAGCTGGCGGCTCTTCTCCTGGATCTCTGTGAACAGCCGGACGTTCTCGATCGCGATCACCGCCTGGGCGGCGAACGCCTCGAGCAGCTCGATCTGGCGCGGCGTGTAGGGCCCGGGCTCCGACTTGCGCAGCAGGATGGAGCCGATCGGCACGCCCTCGCGCAGCATCGGCGCGGCGACCGAGGCCTTGACGTTGTGACTGGCCCACAGCGCCCGCGCCGCCGCCGACTCGAGCTGGCTGACGTCGGACAGGTGGACGGTGCGGCCGTCATGGATCGAGCGGCCGAGCGCGGTGTGGCGCGACAGGTCCTCGCTCAGCCCGAGCGTGGTCGAGCCCAGGATGCCGGCATGGGCCCGCGTCATGACCTTGTCGCCGCCCTCGCGCAGGGCGATCAGCGCATCCTGCGCGCCGCAGAAGCGCAGCGCCGCCCGGGCGACCGCGTCGAGCACCGGCTGAACGTCGGTCGGCGACTGCGAGATCACGCGCAGGATCTCGGCGGTGGCGGTCTGCTGCTCCAGCGATTCGCGCAGCTCGGTGAACAGGCGCACGTTCTCGATGGCGATCACGGCCTGCGCGGCGAAGGTTTCCAGCAGCTCGATCTGGCGCGGCGCGAAGGCGCCCGGCTCGGACTTGCGCAGCAGGATGGTGCCGACCGCCACGCCCTCGCGCAGCATCGGCGCGGCAACGGCCGCCCGCCAGCCGCGCTCGCGCGCCAGCTTCAGGCTGCCGGAGAACTCCACCGGATCGAGCTCGAACGCGTCGGGCACATGCATGGTCCTGCCGTCCGCCGCGGCGCGTCCGCTGATCGCGCTGCGCTCGATTGCACGGCGGCGGCCCTGCTCGGCGTCGACCGACCCCTCGTGCGCCACGTTCACCAGGTCGTCGCCCTCGCGTAGCGCGATCAGCACGTCGCGGGCGCCGCAAAAGCGCAGCGCAGCCGTGGCCACGACCTTCAGCACCGGCTCGACATTGTCGGGCGACTGCGAGATCACGCGCAGGATCTCGGCGGTGGCGGTCTGCTGCTCGAGCGATTCGGTGAGCTCGCGGGTGCGGTCCTCGACCCGCTGCTCCAGCGTGGCATAGGACTCCTCCAGCGCCTCGGCCGAATGGTTGAACTGGTTGGCCAGCGCCTCGAGCTCGTCGCCGGTCCTGATCGACAGGCGATGGCCGAGCTCGCCGCTGCCGATGCGCTGGGCGCCGGCCTGCAGGGCGCGGATCGGCACCACCATGC
>VBAF01000292.1 GCA_005884705.1 Alphaproteobacteria bacterium | reverse complement strand
GCCGACGGCCGAGCGCGATCGAGGACGTCGCCGCCACGCCGGTCGCGGCGGTCGACAATCCGGAGGCAACGCTCCAGCTGAAGGAGCTTTCCTCGGCGCTGTGGAAGCTCAGCC
This sequence comes from Alphaproteobacteria bacterium, assembly GCA_005884705.1. GTDB lineage: Bacteria > Pseudomonadota > Alphaproteobacteria > Reyranellales > Reyranellaceae > Reyranella. The sequence continues at coordinate 5,802 of VBAF01000292.1, read as the reverse complement.
CACAGGCCCGCGAGGCGCTCATCCTGGTCGGCGCCGGCGGCTTCTCCTACGAGGAGGCGGCACGCCTGTGCGACTGCTCGGTCGGCACCCTGAAGGCCCGTGTTTCGCGGGCGCGCAAGCTTCTCTCCGACCAGATGCGGTAACAATTACGCAATATCAATGGGTTAGGGAGATTGTTCCCGTCCTGTAACCTTTTGGCTCGGCCGGCATTTTTTCCAGCACACCCTGTCCTCCCTCCCCTGGAGACGAACATGGCTAGCGCGAAGAAGAGCACGACGTCCCGGCACGACATCAACGATTTCCACGAGCAGCTAAAAGCCATCCTGCCGCGCCTGCGTGTCTATGCGCTGTCGCTGACGCGCGATCGCGATGCCGCCGACGACCTGGTCCACGACACCGTCATCAAGGCGCTGACCGGGCGCGAGAGCTTCGAGCCAGGGACCAATCTCTCCGCTTGGGTGTTCCGCATCCAACGCAACGAGTTCATCTCCGGGCTGCGCCGCCTGCGGCCGTCGGTGCCGGTCGATTCGGCGATCGCCGAGACGCTGTCGCACCAGCCGCACCAGGAGAGCCGTCTGGTGATGCGCGAATTCATGTCGGCCTTCGGCAAGCTTGCGCCGACGCAGCGCGAGGCGCTGCTGCTCGCGGTGCTGGAAGGTCAATCCTACGAGGTCATCGCGGCGCACACCGGCGTCTCGGTGGGCACCGTCAAGAGTCGCATCTCGCGCGCGCGCGATACGCTCGAGCGGCTGCTGCTCGAGGGCGACACCCGCGAGCGCACCGAGACGGCCGATCGCACGGGAACGCGCGAGGAAGCCGACAAGCCGGCGCCTCCTGTCCACCAGCGCTGAAGCCATTTCCTCAATCCTGCGTGGACGAGTGAGCCAAACATGGGCATTCTCTCGCGTAGGGACTCATGCCTCGGAGTTGAATCCGTGGAATGCTCGTCGTTCCACGCGCAGTATGCCATGGCGAATGAAAACAAGCCGCAAAGGGATCGGGCCGGTGTTTCGGCCCGTGACGACAAGATGAGGGCGCCGGCCGAACGGCCATTCGACATGTGGCTGCAGAAGCAACTGCATGCGATGTACGACGAGATCGCCGCCGAGCCGCTGCCGGGCGATCTCGTCAAGCTGATCGAGCGCGACGCCGAAAAGAAGGACAAGCGCAAGAAGTAGCGCCAAAAAGAATGGCGGCTGCCTTGCGGCCGCCGCCATTCCCCGATTCGCCGCTTGCCAGTCAGCCCGGCCGGCGCGCAGCGAGCTCGTCTCCCAGACAACGATCGAAAGTGGCGGTGCCGCGCAGCAAGCCGTATCCGGCGCAGGCTGCCTGGGATTCGGCAAGGAGCTGGGCATCGCTCGGCCCGGCCAGCAGGCGCCTCGGGGTGTCGGTCGCGACGACGGTGGTGCGCTGCTCGGTGGCGCAGGCGCCGCAAAGCGCAAATGCCGCCAGGACCCACGCCCGCCTCGCCATCTTGCCTCCCAGTTTGTCGCCCGAGAAAACGCAGCGTGCCGCTTGAGGTTCCTTCGCCCTCCGCTATACAGGCCAGATGCAGCTTTTCGATCTATCCGGACGGGTCGCCGTCATCACCGGCGGCAACGGGGGCATCGGCCTCGGCATGGCGAAAGGGTTGGCGGCGGCCGGCGCCACGATCGTCGTCGCCGGCCGCGACGCGGCGAAGAGCCAGTCGGCGGTGGACGAGCTCGCGGCGGCCGGCGGCAAGGCCTCCGCCATCCCGGTCGATGTGCTGCAGGAAGCGTCGTGCCGTGCGCTGATCGACCAGACGGTGACGGCGCATGGCCGGCTGGACATCCTGGTCAACAACGCCGGCATGAGCATCCGCAAGCAGCCCGAGCAGTACACGCTGGCCGAATGGCACACCGTGCTCGACAGCAACCTGACCAGCGCCTTCCTGTGCAGCCACGCCGCCTATGCCGCGATGAAACAGGTGGGTGGCGGCAAGATCATCAACATCGGCTCGATGATGTCGATCTTCGGCGCGCCCTTCGCCACCGCCTATGCGGCGAGCAAGGGCGGCATGGTGCAGATGACCAAGTCGATGGCGACGGCGTGGGCCAAGGACAACATCCAGGTGAACGCCATCCTGCCCGGATGGATCGACACCGCGCTGACGCGGCGCGCGCGCGAGCAGGTGGCGGGACTGCACGAGTCGGTGCTGAAGCGGACGCCGGCAGCGCGCTGGGGCGCGCCCGACGATTTCGCGGGGATCGCGGTCTTCCTCGCCGCACCCGCTTCGGATTTCGTCACCGGCGCGACGGTCGCCGTCGACGGCGGCTACTCCTCGCAGGCTTGAGCGGCGCCTCAGGCGCCGCCGCGCGAGGCGACCAGCCCGGGATTGCGCCGGAACTCCGCGCTGCGCAGCTCCGGCGGCAGGGCGCGGAGCTGCATGTAGTAGCCGAGCTGGCGCTGCGCGTTGCGCTCGTCGAGATCGCGCCGGCAGAGCTGCAACGCGTTCTCCAGGTCGCCCGCCATGGCATAGGCGAAGGCGAGGTTCTGGCGGGTCCGCGGATCGGACTGGGCCGAGCCCGCGACCGGCGCGAGCTGCGCGACCGCCTCCTGCGGCGGCCCGGTGATGGCGAGGGACAGCCCGTAGTTGCTGCGCAGCGCGCCATAATCCGGTGCGAGCTCGATGCCGCGCCGGTAGTTGGCCTGCGCCTCGGCATGACGGCCCTGCAGGTCGAGCGACACGCCGAGCAGGTTGAGCGCGCGATAGTCGCCCGGATCGGCGCGCAACGCGGCGTCGACCTGCTGCTCGGCCAGGACCGGCTGTCCCATCGCGATCAGCGCCCCGGCGAGGCCGCGCAGCGCGGTGCCGTCGCGGCTGCGCTTGGCCAGCACGTCGCGGAACTGTGCCGCCGCTTCGCTGCCCGCGCCGACGACCAGGAAAGACTGTCCCAGGCCGAGCTTGGCCTCGATGCCCTCGGGATTGGCCTGCAGCGCCCGCTCGTAGAGCGGGATGGCGGTGTCGGGATTGCCGGCCAGCCGCGCCTCGTCGGCCCGCTTTACCGACGCGTCATAGCTGTCGCCTCTGCTTATCGAGGGCTCGTCGCATGCCCCCAAGAAGAGCATCAGGCCCGCCGCGATCATGCGCGCCAGCTTCATTCCTACCCCGAGACTTATTGCTCCGCGTCCAGGCGCGGCGTCGTTGGCCGTACCGCCACGATAACAAAATCTGGGGGCTGACTGCAACTAGACTGCTAGGTCTTGCGGATAAAGCCCTGTGGGCGACTGATTATTGAACCCGGACCGCTTGGGCTTTGGCCCGCAGAAGCGAGTTGCCGAGACCGAGGATGGCCACCATCGAGGTGAAGGTATAACTCGCCGTGATGTTGGTACAGGTCACCGCGCTGTTGCCGTTGCAACTCGCCGTGTGGGCGTAGATGACGGAGATGCCGCTGCCCATGCCGCCGGCCATCTTGCCCTGCAGGTAGGTCGTGATCGCGCCGCTGGCGGAGCTGGGATTGAGCATGTAGTAGCGCGCCGCCTCCTCGGTCGCGTACTCGAGCGCCTGGCGGACATAGAACATGCGGCCCATTTCGACGATGCCGAGCAAGAAAGAGAACAGGACTGGTGCGAGGATGGCGAACTCGAGGACCGCGCCACCGCGTCCATCGCCCCACAGGCCACCGACCGCTCGCCGCATGTCAGGGCACGATCAGGGTGATCGTCGCCGTGCTGCTGGTGGGCGGGGTCCAGCTGCCGAAGCTGCCGAAGCTCGTCGTCGCCTGCCCCAGCACCGAATCGAAGGCACGCGTCGCGGTGACGGTGACATACTTCTTGAGAGTGGCGCCACCGGTGCAGGTTGAGGTGCAGGACACGGCAGTGCCGGAGACGCATTCGCAGAAGGTCGAGGCGGTCGCGTTGACGCCGGTCATGCCGGTCGCGTTCTGTGCCGTGGTCTGGATGTTGGCGGTCTCGTCAGGTGCGACGATGCCATATTGCGCGCCCTCGCGCGCGCCTTGCAGCATCGCTGACTTCTGCAGCCCGAACCGGCCGAGGTCGAGCAGCCCGACCAGCAGCAGAAAAAGGATCGGCAGGGCCAGGGCGAACTCGAGCATTAGATTGCCCCGGCAGTCCGCCGCGATCCGCCTCGTGTGTCGAAAGAACGCAGCGACCATGGCCTTACTCGAAGATCTTTCCCTTGAGGACGGTCGTGGTGGTCGTCGTGTTGATGCCGACCGGCGTGGTCCCGTAGGTGGCGCAGCCGCCCTTGTAGTTGTTGTTGAACGACGAGAACTTGATGTAGCGGCCGATCCAGATCGTGCAGCCGTTCGTCGGCGAGCCACCGAAGTTATTTATGCTCGAGATGTCGATGCGATTGTTCGGGAAGTAGACCGCTCCCGACAGGGTCGCATTGTTGAGCGAGGCCACCGTGAAGATCTTGGACGTCGAGGTCATGGTGCCGACCGTAGCGCGCCGATCCTGGTAAAACAGCACGCCTTTGTACGTTCCGGTCGACGGCGCATTCAGGGTGACGTTGTTCTCCGAGGTGATGCTGACGCCGCCGATATTTGCGTTGTTGCCCGACGTCTGGGTCAGCACGAAGGTCGTGCCCGTCGTCACGCCGTTGCTCGTCGCGCAATTCGTGCAGGACACGTTGTTGTCGGACCGGATCACCAGGTCGCCGTTGGCGATGTAATACGTTCCGGCGGTGAAATAGACGTTGCTCTTGTTGGTGACCGTGAGTCCGCCGCAATAGGTTCCGGGGCTGAGCGTGAGATTGCTGCCGCTCGGGGGGACGTAGTTCGTGTAGGTGCAGGTGCCCGGCGTAGGCGTCGCCAGGCTGGCATAGGGATCGACCGCATAGTCGGTCCGGTTGGTCAGCGCATTGTCCGGCATCGGCGTGATGCTGTTGTAAGCGGAAACCGAGTAGGAGCCGCGCGTCCAGATGTTGGCGATATGGGCATTGTTGAAGGTGTTGATGTCGATCGAGGCGCTGCTGCCGCTGCCAGTCGCGCTGCCATTCGACATGATCGTGCAGTCCGAATCGAAATTGTTGAACGAGGTGAAGCTCACGCCCTGCTCGTTGGCGGTGGTGAGCGCCACCATGCAGCCTTCGTAGCTGACGTTGCTCGACGTGCTGGCGAAGGCGCCCTGCGCCGCGACCGAGCGGGCGGAGATGTCGAAGGTGCTGCTTGAGCCGCCCAGCCAGCTGATCAAAGCCGCGCCCAGGCTGAAGCCCATCGTCTTGGTGATTTTCACCTCGACGGCGCCGGTCGTGGCGACATTGGGGCCCGAGGTCGGCGGGGCGTTCACCGTCACGGTGACGTTGTTGACGCCGTTGGCGAAGCCGTTGCGCTGCGCCTCGTACTGGGCGGTGGCGGTGATGACGGCGCTGGTCTTGCCCGCCATCCGGTCGATCGCGCCGGCCAGCGCCGCGGCGTCGGTCGAGCCCTGCATCTGGCGCTTCACGCGGTAGAGCTGACCGGTCTCGATGCCGATCGCGACGGCGCCGGCGAGGATCGGCAAAACAGCCAGCAACGCCAGCACCGATCCCGATTGATCGCAGCCGAGCCGATGCCATTGAGTGCGCACGGTACGTATGACGCGCGATGCGGTGTGCATCATGGCGGTCTCCATCAATGTTCGCCCGTGGGGCGGAAAAACGACGACTTGATCTAAAACTGTAAGAATAAGCGGCAACAGTAAGTAACTAGTACATTATGTCAAGGCAAATGCGCTCATGATCGCGGGAGCGATCAGGACCGTAATCAGGGTCGGTAAGATAAAAACCATCAGTGGCACTGTCATAAGGGCGGGCATGCGGGCGCCCTTCTCCTC
>VBAF01000291.1:6263-9852 GCA_005884705.1 Alphaproteobacteria bacterium | reverse complement strand
ATGAACGAGATCTACCCGATGTGGGCGGCGGCGCACGGCGTCATGATCGTGACACCGGTCCACTGGTATCAGGCGCCGACCGTGCTGAAAACCATGATGGATCGCCTGGTCTGTGCCGACGGCGGCAATCCTGTTCCGACCTCGACGTCGGGCAAGGACCCGCAGAAGGCCAAGGACATCGAGATGAAGGGTTGGGACTATCCCCGCCATCTCGCCGGCCGCGCCTATGCGGTGGTGGTTCATGGCGACGCGGCGGGGACGGAGAACCTGCGCCGCTCGCTGTCGGACTGGCTGGCCGACATGGGCCTGTTGAATGCCGGCCACGAGGCCACCATCGACCGCTATGTCGGCTACTATGAACCTTATGCCGAAAGCCATCTCGCCCTCGACGCCGACCGCGCCGTCCAGGAGGAGACGCGCAATGCCGCGCGCGCCCTGGTGAAGGCGGTGAAGCTCCGGCGCGCCGGCAAGCTGCCGCAGCCCGATTCAGGCCTGTCCCAGCCTCGTCCCAAGTAAACGCCGTCCAGATCGAGACCGCCGTGCCCCTGCCGCTTCAGCCCCGTTTCATCACCCTCACGCTCGCCGTGCTCGTGACGCTGCTGTTCGCGTTGGCCCTGGCGACCCTGCCCTACTCGACGTGGCTGCTGGCCGGGCTGGTCGTCGCCGGCGGGCTCGTGGCGCTCGGCATCCACGACCTCACGCAGAAGAACCATTCGATCCTGCGCAACTATCCGATCTCGGCGCATCTGCGCTTCATCTTCGAGGCGATACGCCCCGAGCTGCGCCAGTACTTCTTCGAGGGCGACAAGGACGGAACGCCGTTCAGCCGCGACCGCCGCGCGGTGGTCTATCAGCGCGCGAAGGGCGCGCTCGACGTGCGGCCGTTCGGCACCCAGTACGACGTCTATGCGATCGGCTACGAATGGATGCACCATTCGATCGCGCCGCGGCCGGTCGCCAAGGAGCCGTTCCGGACCATGATCGGCGACGCCGAATGCGCCAAGCCCTACTCGGCCTCGGTCTTCAACATCTCGGCGATGAGCTTCGGCTCGCTGTCCGCCAACGCCATCCGCGCGCTGAACGGCGGCGCCAAGCTGGGCGGCTTCGCCCACGACACCGGCGAAGGCGGCTACAGCCCCTATCACCGCGAAATGGGCGGCGACATCATCTGGGAGATCGGCTCGGGCTATTTCGGCTGCCGCAATCCCGACGGCACCTTCAATGCCGACAAGTTCGCCGAGGGCGCCGCCAATTCGCAGGTCAAGATGGTCGAGCTGAAGCTCAGCCAGGGCGCCAAACCCGGCCATGGCGGCGTGCTGCCCGCTCCCAAGGTGAGCAAGGAAATCTCGATCACCCGCGGCGTGCCGATCGGCGAGGACTGCATCTCGCCTTCGCAGCACTCGGCCTTCACCACACCGATCGAGATGATGAAGTTCATCGCCGAGATGCGCCGCCTGTCCGGCGGCAAGCCGGCCGGCTTCAAGCTCTGCATCGGCCACGAATGGGAGTTCCTGGCGATCTGCAAGGCGATGCTCGAGACCGGCATCTATCCCGACTTCATCGTGGTCGACGGCAAGGAGGGCGGCACCGGCGCCGCCCCGATGGAGTTCATCGACCATATCGGCAAGCCGATGCGGCAGGGCCTCTACTTCGTGCACAATGCGCTGATCGGCATCGGGGCGCGGCATCGCATCAAGATCGGCGCCGCCGGCAAGATCATCACCGCCTTCGACATCATCCGCGCCATGGTGCTGGGCGCCGACTGGTGCAACGCCGCGCGCGGCTTCATGTTCGCGGTCGGCTGCATCCAGTCGCAGTCCTGCCACACCGATCGCTGCCCGACCGGCGTCGCCACCCAGGACCCGCGGCGCCAGCGCGCCCTGGTGGTGCCCGACAAGATGCAGCGGGTCGCCAACTTCCACCGCGCCACCTTGCGCGAGCTCGCCGCGATGACGGCGGCCGCCGGCCTCGACCATCCGCGCGAGTTCAAGCCGATCCACATCTCGCGCCGGGTCACGGCAAGTGACGTCGTGACCTTCGCCGACGTCTATCCGCCGCTGATCGAGAACGAACTCCTCACCGAGACGGCCAAGCTGCGGTGGAAGCAGCCCTGGGACCTCGCCAATCCGCATTCGTTCCGCGCCACGGCCTGAGCGGCCCAAATCTGTTGCGTCCCGGCCGGTCTTGGCCCAGCAATTGGCAGAACGAAAGACAAAGGGAACGCCCATGACCGCACCGTTCGATTTCGCGCCCCTGCTCGCGCCCGGCACGCCCGCGCCGGCCGCCAAATGGAACGGCTTTCCGAAGTACAATTTCGTCGGCGGCCACAACGACGCCGACAACGTGCCGGTCGAGGCCCTGATCGAGGCGGCGACCGCGGTGCTGCGGCGCGAGGGTCCGACGCTTGCGACCTACGGCCTGAACAGCGGGCCGCTGGGCTACCGGCCGCTGCGCGAGTTCCTGTCGGGCAAGCTGAAAAGCCATGCCGCCATCGACTGCACGGCCGACGAGATCCTGATCACCTCGGGCTCGCTGCAGGGCCTCGACCTGGTCAATACGCTGCTGCTTGCCAAGGGCGACACCATCCTGATCGAGAAGGAGACCTATGGCGGCGCGCTGAGCCGGCTCGCCAAGTTCGGCGTCAACATCGTCGGCATCCCGCTCGATGGAGACGGCATGCGCATGGATGCGCTGAAGGCCAAGCTCGAGGAGCTCAAGGCAAAGGGCATCAAGCCGAAATACATCTACACCATCCCGACGGTGCAGAATCCGACCGGCTCGATCATGCCCGAAGCCCGCCGGCAGGAGATGATCGCGCTGGCCCGCGAATACGGCGTGATGATCTTCGAGGACGAGTGCTATTCGGACCTGGTGTGGAACGGCAAGCGGCCGCGCTCGATCCATTCGCTGGCCGGCGGCGAGGGCGTGATCTTCGTCGGCTCCTTCTCGAAGTCGATCGCGCCGGCGCTGCGCGTCGGCTACATCGTCGCCAAGTGGGACATCCTGGCCCGCATCCTCGGGCTCAAGCAGGACGCGGGCTCGGGCGCGCTCGAGCAGATGGTGCTGGCGGAGTTCTGCAGCAAGCACTTCGCCAGCCACGTGCCGAAGCTCAACAAGGCGCTCGCCCACAAGCTGCAGGTGCTGCGCGAGGCGCTGGCCGAGCAGTTCGGCACCGCCGCCGAGTTCGGCGACCCGCCGGGCGGCATCTATCTCTGGGTCAAGCTGCCCGACAATGTCGACACGGTGAAGCTCGGCCAGGCGGCGCTGGCGGCCGGAGTCTCGCTCAATCCCGGCCCCGAATGGTCGACCGACAAGGAATACGCCCGCCCGCGCCTGCGGCTGTGCTTCGCCAACCCCGACCCCGCCACCATCAAGAAGGGCGTCGAGGTCCTGGCCGAGGTGTGCCGCCGCGAGTTCGGCGTGCCGCTGCGCAGCGCCAACGTGGAGACGCGCTAGCCCTCCTTCGGGTTGAGCACCATCCAGCCGACGCCGAACTTGTCGGCCACTATGCCGAAGCGGTGGGCGAAGAAGGTCTCCGACATCGGCATGTTGACCTTGCCGCCCTGGGCGAGCGCATTGAACAGCTTCT
>VBAF01000291.1:0-6229 GCA_005884705.1 Alphaproteobacteria bacterium | reverse complement strand
GGCGTTGAGCGTCAGCGCGATGCCCGAGAACGACGCCTTGCCGCTGCACTGGCCGTCCGAGGCCATGACCTGCGTGTCACCGATGTGGAAGGCGGCATGCATGATCTTGTCCTTGGAGGTGGGCGACATCTGACTCTGCACCTCGGGCGGCGCGTCCTTGAAGTGCATGATCATGTCGACCTTGGCGCCGAGCGCGCCGGTGTAGAAGTCGATCGCCTCCTGGGCGCGGCCTTCGAAGCTGAGATAGGGCTGCACGTTCATGGTCTTCTCCTCTGCTGAAGCGACTCAATCGTCCGCCGACATGAACTCCCCGAACCGCTCCAGTGCGCCGGCCCAGCCGCCGGTATGGCTGATCGCGGCCGGCTCGGACCAGAACCGCTCGTGGCGCAAGGTGAGCCGCGTGCGGCCGGCATCCAGCGCCTCGAAGGTCACCGTGACCAGCGTCTCGGGATCGACCGCGCCGTCGGCATATTGCGTGTTGTAGGTGAAGACCAGCCGCTCGGGTGCCGCGATCTCGCGATACTCGCCCCACTTGGCGATGATGCCGCCGCTCGGCACCTGCATCCGCCGGTGCCAGCCGCCGCCCGGGCGGACGTCCATCTTGCAGGAGACCAGCGTGCAATCCTGCGGCACCCACCAGCGCGCCGCCTTGTCCGGATCGGTCCAGGCGGCGAACACGCGCTCGCGCGGCGCCTTGTAGTCGCGCACCAGCTCGAGTTCCTGTGCAGGCTTCAGCACGACGTTCATGGCGCCCTCTCGAATTCGGTGTCGACCACGATCTCGATCGCCTTGCCGAATACGGCCGGCAGCCCGAAGTCCTTGGGATCGATCGCCGCGACGGCATGCACGCCGAGCCGCGGCTTGTCGGCCCAGCCCTTGCCCGCGCCGACCAGCTCGACCTCGAAGGTCGCCGGCTTGGTGATGCCCATCAGGGTGAGCTGCCCGTCCACCTTGCCGTGCATCGCATCGCCGCGGCGGAAGGCGGTCGAGACGAACGTCGCCTCGGGGAACTTGGCCGCCTTCAAGTACTGCTCGCCCGCCAGGTCCGAGGCGAAGCCCTTGACGTTCGAGGTGATCGACTCGACCACCACCGCGACCGACAGCGTCGACTTCTCCGGCGCCGCCGGATCCCAGGCGAGCTTGCCGCTGGCGCGGTCGAAGCGGAACACGAGCCACGAGTAGCCGATGTGCTGCACGCGGGCGAATACCGCGTTGTGGTCGGGATCGATCGTGTAGCTGCCGGCGCGCGCGTCGGCGAGGTCCTTGCCGCCCATGAATACGCCGGGCGGCAGGTCCGACGACGACTGTGCGGCGGCGGGGCCGGCGGCGAGTGCCAGCAGCGCGCCGAGGACGGCGAGGCGTGTCATGTCACTTCTCCGCGACGGCCTTGAGGCTCTGCAGGCCGGCCTCGAAATCGCGGCCGACCATCTTGTCCATGTCGATCACTGTGTGCATGACCTTGGCGAAATAAGGGCTGGGACCGTACATCGCCCAGGTGACGGTGGAGGTGACGTTGGTGTTTTCGCCCTGGGGCACGGCGGTGAACTCGGCGGTGTTGTGCGCCTCGAACGGGCTGATGAAGTCGAGCTTGATCAGCACCTTCGACGGCCCCGCCTCGAGGATTTCCATGCGGCCGCGGCCGACTTCCTTGTTGCCGTCCCATTCGTAGACCGCGCCCTTGCCCGCGGCGCTGCCGGCATAGGCCCGCTTCATGGCGGGATCCTTCTTCTCGTAGGGCGACCAGGCGGTCCAGCCGCGCAGGTCGCCGACCAGCGCCAGCACCTTCTCGGGCGGCGCCTTGATGGCGATCGAGCGCTCGACGCGGAAGGCGTCGGGCTTAGTCGCCGCATAGGCGAGCACGCCTGCGACGGCAACGACCACGACAAGGACGACGATGCCGATAAATCTGCGCATGGGGACGCTCTCGAATACTTAACCTGTTGGTTAAGGGATAGGAAGCTTCGTCCGTCCTGTCAACTCTCTCGCACAAGACTTAAGAACTTCTCATGACAGAAATACTGACCGGCCGTCCGGCCACGCTGGCGCCGAACGGCCTGGTGACCTCGCCGCACAGCCTCGCCTCGGCCGCCGGCGTCGACCTGCTGCGCGCCGGCGGCTCGGCGGTCGATGCCGCCCTCGCCGCCAGTGCTGCGCTGTCGGTGCTCTACCCGCACATGACCAGCATCGGCGGCGACGCCTTCTGGCTGATCTACGACGCCAAGACCGGCCAGGTCCGCTACATCGACGGCGGCGGCCGCGCCGGATCGGGCGGCACGCTCGACGCCTTCGCCCGCCGCGGCCTCAGCGAGGTGCCGTATCGCGGCGTGCTGCCGGCCACCCTCACCGTGCCCGGCGCTGTGGCGAGCTGGACCGAGGCGCATGCCGCCTACGGCCGGCTGCCGCTGGCGCGCTGCCTGGAGAGCGCGATCGGCTACGCAAGCGACGGCTTCCCGGTGACGGCGCGTCTGGCGCAGTGGCGCGAGGTGGCGAGGCTCGAACTGGAGAAGAGTCCCGAGGCCGCCGCGATCTTCCTGAAGGACGGCCGGCTGCTCAGGAATCCCGACCTCGCCCGCACGCTGCAAGCGATCGCCGGCGACGGCTGGTACGGCTTCTACGCCGGCGACGTCGCCAAGGAGATGGTGCGCTGGTCGGAAGCCAACGACGGCTTCTTCACCCAAGCCGACCTCGCGGCGCAGCGCGCGCGCTGGGGCGAGCCGATCAAGGGCAGCTACCGCGGCGTCACGATCTACGAGACGCCGCCGCCGACCCAAGGCTTCGCCGTGCTCGAGATGCTGAACCTGCTCGAGCCGTTCGAGCTGCACGCCAGGCCGTTCCTCGGGCCGGACCATGTCCATCTGATGGTGCAGGCCAAGCAGCTCGCCTATCACGACCGCGACCGGCATATCGGCGATCCGCGCTTCGCCGACGTGCCGACCGAGCGGCTGATCTCCAAGGCCTATGCCGCCGAGCGCCGCGCGCTGATCGATCCCGCGCGCGCGCTGCCGTGGGACAAGATCCCGTCGTACGGCAGCCTGTCGGGCGACACCGTCTACATCGCCGCGGTCGACAGGGAGGGCAACGCGGTCTCGCTGATCCACTCGCTCTACGGCGTGTTTGGCGCCGCGGTGGTGGCCGGCCGCACCGGCGTGGTGCTGCAGAACCGCTCGGCCTACTTCTCGCTCGATCCCGACAGCCCCAACAGGGTCGAGCCGGGCAAGACGCCGCTGCACACGCTGATCGCCTCGCTCGCCTTCCGCGACGATAAGTTCTGGGCCGCGGTCGGCTGCATGGGCGCCGACGGGCAGCCGCAGATCCACCTGCAGACCTACGTGGCGATGATCGACCACGGCCTCGACATCCAGCAGGCGCTCGAGGCGCCGCGCTTCCTGTCGGGCCGCTTCGGGCTGCTCGAAGCGCGCGACACGCTGCACATGGAGGCGCGCTTCCCGGCCGGCACGATCGAGGAACTCGAACGGCGCGGCCACCTGGTCAACCGCTGGGGCGCCTGGAGCGAGACGGCCGGCCACGCCCACGGCATCACCGTCGATCCGGCGAGCGGCCTCAGGATCGGCGGCGCCGATCCGCGGAGCGACGGCGCGGCGATCGGGTACTGAAGCGGGACGGCGTCCCACGGGCGCTGGGACGCCTCCGATGCTGATTCCATAAGGGTTTTAGGCGGGCGTCCCAGAATTTCACCCCACCCCCCTGGTGGGACGGTCTGGGACGTCTGGGACGCCTGGGACGGTGAAACTGCAAATAGGAACTTCCTGCCGGTGCCGGCGTTTGAAGGGATCGACGAGCGGAGAGACAGGTAGCGACGCCGGTTCTTTCGGCCCGGACGGACCGGGCCCCAGCACCGGGAGCGGCCCTTGGGACGCGTACGGCGACCCCTTGCCGGCAAGACAGTCCTGATCGTCGAGGACGATTTCCTCGTCGGCCATGATCTGCGGGCCTTCCTCGAGGACGCGGGCGCGGCGATCGTCGGCCCGATCGGCGACGTCGCGCACGCCTGCGACGTCGCGCGCGACCAGACGATCGACGGCGCCGTGCTGGATGTCCGCCTGTGGAGCGGGACCGCCGCGCCGATCGCGCTCGAGCTCACGACCCGCCACGTTCCCTTCATCGTCGTCAGCGGCTACGGGCCCGAGGACATACCGCCGGCGATGCGCGACGCGACCTACCTCGCCAAGCCGGTCAAGCGGCTCGAGCTGGTCGACGTGGCCACCGCCATGTTCGCGCCGATCGTCCGGCGCGCAGGCCGTCACGGCCCGTCTCAGGCGAAAGCAAAGCCCTCGTAATCCTTCGCCACCACCGCCTCGCAGCGCTCGATGTAGGCCGGCAGGCCGCCGATGTAGGGCATGAAGACCCGCGGCTTGCCGGGGATGTTGGCGCCGACGTACCACGAGCTGCAGCTCGAGCGCAGGGTGATGTTGGCCGCCCCGCCGACCTCGCCCGCCCAGAACGCTTCCGCCGTCTCGACCGGCTCGATCAGCGACACGCCCTTGTCGCGCAGCGCGGCAAGGCAATCGGCGATCCAGTCGGCATGCTGCTCGATCGACGGCAGCATGTTGGTCAGCACCGAGGGGCTGCCCGGTCCGGTGATGGTGAACAGGTTGGGGAAGCCGACGACCGTCAGGCCGAGATAGGTCTTTGGCCCCTCGCCCCATTTCTCCCGGAGCGTGACGCCGCCGCGGCCGCGAATGTCGACCTTGAGCAGCGCGCCGGTCATCGCATCGAAGCCGGTCGCCAGCACCAGGGTGTCGAAGTCGTAGTCCTGTCCCCTGGCGCGCGCGCCCGTCGGCGTGATGCGCTCGATCGGCCCCCCATCGCCATCTGCCCGGATATCGACCAGGGTGACGTTCGGCCGATTGAAGGTCTCCCAGTAGCCGGTGTCGACGCACAGCCGCTTGCAGCCGATGATGTTGGTCGGCGATAGGATCTCCGCGGTCTTCGGGTCCTTGACGATCTCGCGGATCTTCTCGCGCACGAACTCGGCCGCGGTCCTGTTCGACTCGTCGTTCAGCAGCAGGTCGTTGAACGAGGCCATGAAGCCCAACCCGCCATAGTCCCAGCGCTCCTGGTACTGGCGCCGGCGCTCCTCCTCCGGCGTCTCGATCGCCGGGACGTTGTTGACCCTGAGGTCGATGCCGGCCGGCAGCGTCTTGGCCCGCTTGCGCATCTCGCGATAGTGGGCCTTGACCTCGCGCACGTAGGCCGGATCGAGCGGCCGGTTGTGCGCCGGGATGGTGTAGTTGGCGGTGCGCTGGAACACCGTCAGGTGCTTGGCTTGCTTCGCGATGAGCGGGATCGACTGGATAGCCGACGAGCCGGTGCCGATCACGCCGACGGTCTTGCCGGTGAAGTCGACGCCCTCGTGCGGCCAGTTGCCGGTGTGGTACGTCGGGCCGTTGAAGTCGGCGAGGCCGGGGATCTTCGGCGTGTTGGGCGAGCTGAGGCAGCCCATCGCGGTGATGACGAAGCGCGCCAGCAGGCGGTCGCCCCCCTCTTTTCCGACCGGGGCCGTTTCCACCAGCCAGACATTGTCGCGCTCGTCGAAGGTCGCGCGGCTGACCCGCGTCTCGAACTGGATGTCGCGGCGCAGGTCGAAGCGGTCGGCGACGTGGTTGGCGTATTTCAGGATCTTGGGCTGGGTGGCATAGCGCTCGGTCCACTCCCAGTCCTGCTCGAGCTCGGGTGAGAACTGGTAGGAATACTGCACGCTCTCGACGTCGCAGCGCGCGCCGGGATAGCGGTTCCAGTACCAGGTGCCGCCGACGCCCTTGCCGGCCTCGATCACGCGGGCCGTGAAACCCAGCCCGCGCAGGCGGTGCAGCATGTACATCCCGGCAAAGCCGGCGCCGATCACCACGGCATCGAAATCGGTTTTCATGGCTGTTGGATAAGCGGGCGGTCCAGAACGCGCAAGCACCCCCGTCGTCCCGACCGAAGCCTCGCAGAGCGAGGCGGAGTGGAGGGACCTTTTCTCGCCGATTTGCGGCTGATTGTTGAAAAAAGGTCCCTCCACTCCGCTTCGCTTAAGCCCGGAAGTTATTCCGGGCGAGTCGGGACGACGGTAGGATGCCGCTATGACCGAAGCCCTGCCCGCCCTTTCCGTCGTCGCCATGCCCGGCCGCCGGCGCCATACCATCGAGCTCTGCCGCGAGGCGGAGCGGCGCGGCTTCGACGGCATCTTCTCGCCGAGCCCGATGGGCAACATGTCGATGTGCGA
>VBAF01000290.1:6106-6517 GCA_005884705.1 Alphaproteobacteria bacterium | reverse complement strand
CGCGCGCGGGAGGTCACGCTGATGCGGGCCCGCGATTGCTGGACGATCGCCGCGCTGCTGGCGGCTGTCGCCGGTCTGCAGGCGCGTGCCGAAACACCGCCGCTGCCGGTCGGTCCCGCGGCCGGAGATCAGGAACTGTCGCCGTTCTATCGCTGGAAGGAAACGCTGCCGGCCAAGCCGGGCGCGATGCTGCGCCAGGAGCCGATGCCCGCTCAGGTGGAGATCACCAACGCGGCAGTGGCCCAGCGCATCCTCTACACGACCACCGATCTGCGCTGGAAGGCCGGCATCGTGCCGGTGAGCGGCACCTTCTACCTGCCGAAGGGCACGCCGCCCGCGGGCGGCTGGCCGCTGGTCGCTTGGGCGCACGGCACCCTCGGCGTCGCCGATGTCTGCGCGCCCTCCTGGACC
>VBAF01000290.1:0-6082 GCA_005884705.1 Alphaproteobacteria bacterium | reverse complement strand
CTACATCGAGCGCTGGCTGGAGAACGGCTTCGCCGTCGTGGCGACCGACTATCAGGGCCTCGGCGGACCGGGCCCGCATCCCTATCTGATCTGGGAGGCGGAAGGGCGCTCGGTGCTCGACAGCGCGCGGGCGGCGCTCACGGCCTATCGCGACAAGCTCGCGCCCAAGGTGTTCGTCACAGGCCAGTCGCAGGGCTCCGGCGCCGCGCTGGGCGCCACCCGCATCGCGCCGAGCTACGCGCCCGACCTGCCGCTGCAGGCGAGCGTGGCGACCGGCGTCCTCCCGACCTTCCCGACCGGTCCCTACAAGCCACCGGCGAGGGCGGGCTCGCCGCGTTCCGTTGCATTGCTGATGATCGGTGGGGCGCTTCCCGACGGCTCGCCGACGCCCGATGCACTGGCGACCGACAAGGGCAAGCTGCTGCTCAAGGCGGCGCGCGAAAGCTGCAGCCCCGAGATGCGGGTGATGGAGCAGAAGGAGGGCATCACTGCCGCCAACGCCTTCGTCGAGCCGCTCGACAAGATCGAGGCGCGGCTCTCACCGGTGACCGACATGACGCCGGTCAAGCTGCCGGTGCCGGTCCTGCTCGGCACCGGGCTCGCCGACAAGACCTTGTCGCCGCGGCGGCAGTATGCGGCGGTGAAGGCCTTTTGCTCGGCCGGCAGCGACGTCATCTGGAAGACCTATCCCGGCGCCACGCACAACGGCGGCCTGCTGGCCTCCTTCCCGGATGCGCTCGCGCTGTTCAAGACGGTACTCGCCGGCCAGAAGGTGGCGAGCAATTGCAGCAGCGTCGCCGAGCCCGGCGAGCCGGGGGCACCGGGGCAGGGCCTGCTGTTCAACGACTGAGCGCAGGATGGGGAGCGACAAGGCGCAAGATTGGGAACTGCTCGTCTGGGCCGGGGAGCCCAATCCGCGCGGCGTCTTCGCCGACAAGAGCCCCAACGTCATGTGCGAGCCGGCGCGCGCAAGGTAGGAACGGTGCGGACTTTCGCCGAGTCGGCGAGCACGCCCGCCTCCAGCGCCTTGATCTGCAGCGCCAGATACTTCGAGTAGATGCGGCACTGCGCCAGGCTGCCGGCGATGAACCACAGGCCGGGCTGCGGCGTGCGCATGAACATGTTGCGCAGCTCCTGGTCCTCGCTGAAGCCCCAGATCGGGCCGACGCGCCGGGCGACCTCGTCGCCGAACAGCTTGGCGACCAGCGCTTCCTGGCCCTTGTAGCCGGTCGCCAGCACGATCAGGTCGGCGGCCAGCACGTCGCCCGAGCGCAGCCGCGCGCCCTCGGCGACGAAGCAGTCGATGTCGGCGAACTGCAGCAGGCCGATCTTGCCCTCGACCAGCAGGTCCGAGCAGCCGACGTTGAAGTAGTAGCCGCCGCCGCGGGTCAGGTACTTGAACTGCCAGCCGGTGTTGTCCTCGCCGAAGTCGAGCCGGAAGCCGATGCGCTCCAGTCCGTCGAGCAGCGGCTTGTCGATCTGCCGCGCCTGCCCGGTCAGGATCGCGTGCGTCTGCTTGCCGAGCGCCAGCGGCGTCGCAACGGTGATCAGGTCGCAATCCTCGAGCGAGGGGCCTTCGTCGTAGAGCGCGTAGGGCAGTTGCGCGCTGGGCTCGATGTTGACGATCAGGGTCGGGCTGCGCTGCACCAGTGTCACCTTGGCGCCGCTCGACTGCAGGTCCTGGGCGATGTCGTGGCCGCTGTTGCCGGTGCCGATCACCAGCGCGCTCTTGCCTGTCCAGGCGTCGCCGTCCTCGTAGCGGCTGGAATGCAGGACGGTGCCCCCGAAGGTCTCGAGCGTAGGGATGGAGGGGATGTTGGGAATGCCGCTGACGCCGGTCGCCAGCACAACATGGCGCGGCCGCAGGGTGCGCGGCGTGCCGTCGCGGCTGAGGGTGACGGTCCAGCGTCCTTCGGCTTCATCGTAGCGGGCACCTTCGAACTCGGTGCCGGTCCAGTAGTTGAGCTCGAGGCTTTCGACATAGGCCTCGAACCAGCCGGCGAGCTTGTCCTTGGGGATGTAGGTCGGCCAGCTCGGCGGGAACGGCATGTAGGGCAGATGGTTGACCTGCACCTGGTTGTGCAGGGTGAGGGCGTGATAGCGCGTGCGCCAGTTGTCGCCGATGCGCGGCAGGCGATCGACGATCAGGGTGTCGACGCCGAGTTGGGTGAGGCGGGCGGCGATCGACAGGCCCGCCTGGCCGCCGCCGACCACCAGCACCGCCGGGTCGCGGTCGCTGTAGGCTTCGGCCTGCTTGCGCAGGTCGAGCCAGTTGGGGCCGCGGAAATCGCGCGAGTAGGACTCGCCATGCGGCCGCGCGCGGCCAACCTGTTCCTCGTGACCTTTCAGCGCCTCGAGCGCGGTGAGCAGGGTCCACGCCTTCAGCGTGCCATCGCTGTCGGGGGTGAGCCGTACCAGGCCTTCGCCGCGGCCTTCGGCGGTCTCGAAGCGGAAGATCGCTTCGATGGTTTCGCGCCCGGCCCGCGTCACGCGACGCGGCGGCGTCCGGTTGGGATCGATCTCGACGCGTGACGGCCGGCCGGCGGTGCGCAGTTCCTCACCGACGGCGTCGCGACCGCTGACCGTCGTGATGCGCCAGGTGAGCGCCAGCACGTCCCGCCAATGGCTGTCGCTATGGAACAGGGACTGCAGTCGCCGGCCATCGCCAGTCGACAAGGCCGTCTCGAGTCGGGAGAGCCAGTGTGCGACGGCAGCGTCGAGGTCCTGTTGGGTCATGGCAGCAGGTTCTCCCAACTCATGCCCGGTTGCCTACCAGCAATTCGCCCTTCCAGAGGCGCGCCAGCAGCAGGATGGCGGCCAGGCCGAGCGCGCTGATCACCGTCATGCCGAGGAAGGCGTGCTGGCCGTAGCGGGCATAGAGCAGGCCGGCGAACTGGTAGATCACCGCCTGGGTCGCGCCGGTGCCGAGCGCGTAATAGATGCTTTGGCCGAGCGCCGTGCCGCTGCTCGGCAGCGCCCGCTGGATGAACGCCATGGCGCCGAGATGGCAGGCGGCGAAGGTGCCGGCATGCAGCGCCTGCAGTACGACCAGCGCGGGCAGGGCGGTGGTGAACGCCATGCCGGTCCAGCGCACGAGACCGCAGGCCAGCCCCAGCCCGATCAGGCCGGTGATGCCGATGCGCCGCATCAGCCAGCCGCTCGCCATCATCAACCCGATCTCGACGGCGACGCTCTCGCCCCACAGCATCGAGATGGTGACGTCGTCGAGGCCGGCGTCGCGCCAGGTCAAGGTGCCGAAGCTGTAGAGCACGGCGTGGCTCGATTGGCAGAAGCCCGCGCCGATCATGAACAGCAGGAACGGCTTGGAGCGGAACAGGTCCCGGATGCCGAACGGCGCCTGGGCCGGGTCATGCCGCCGCGGCTCGCCGCGCGGCAGCAGCAGGGCGAAGGGCAGCAGGCAGGCAATGCCCGCCCAGCTGACATAGAGCACCGACGGCGGCCCGAAGCGGTCGACCGCCACGCCGCAGATCAGCGTGCCGGCGATGAAGGCGATCGAACCCCAGACCCGCAGATTGCCGTAGACGAAGCCGCGCGCCTTGGCCTCGTTCACCAGCACGCCGTCGTACAGCGCCATGGTCGGCGACCAGACGCAGCCCCACAGCACGCCGACCATCAGCAGCGCCAGGAAGGTGTAGGAAATCTGGTAGACGCCCATCACGACGATCGCCGCCGCGGCGAGCGCCAGCAGCATGCCGCGCAAGCCACCGATGCGATGCGCCAGCATGCCGATGCCGAGCACCGACACGACGCTGACCAGCTGGCGGGTCATGAACAGCGTGCCGATCTCGGCGTCGCTGATGCCGCGGTCGCGCAGCCAGACCGGCCAGTAGCTCATGAACGCGCCCGCGGCGAAGAAGTAGGCCCCGCCATAGGCGGCGAGCCGGCCGCCCTCGAGCAGGCGGTGCATCAGGCGGCGAACCCGCGCCGCACCTCGGCGGTGTGCTGGCCGAGCTCCGGCACGTCGCCCAGCCGCTCGGGCTCGCCCGACCAGGCGGCGGCCAGCGCCGGCATCGAGACGTCGCCCTTGGGCGAGCCGAAGCTGGTGCGCCGGAGCTGCGGATGCTTGGACAGGGCGGCGATGTCGCTGACCCGGGCCCAGGCGATCTGCGCCGCGTCGAGCCGCGCGGCCAATTCGGCGAAGCTCAGTTTGGCGAAGCTCTCGCGCACGATCGCGTTGGTGGCGTCGCGCCGCGCGTTGCGGGCGATGCCGGTGGCGTAGCTCGGATCCTTCTCGAGGCCGGGCCGGTCGATCACGTTGTGGCAGAGCCGCTCGAACTCGCGGTCGTTCTGGATCGAGATCAGCACCGGCACGTCGTCGGCGCTGGGATAGACGCCATAGGGCGCGATGAAAGGATGGGTGAGTCCGAGCCGCGGCCATTCGTAGGCCGAGTAGTCCATGGCGAGCAGCGGCACGGTCATCCATTCGGCCATCGACGAGAACAGCGAGACCGAGATGGCGCGGCCCTCGCCGGTCTTCTGCCGTGCGATCAGCGCCTCCAGCACAGCGGCGTGGGCGTACATGCCGGTGCCGATGTCGGTCGCCGAGATGCCAACCCGGCCCGGCGCGTGCTCGGTGCCGGTGATCGAGGCCAGGCCCGATTCGGCTTGGACCAGCAGGTCGTAGGCGCGGCGGTTCTTGTAGGGCCCATGGTCGCCGTAGCCCGAGACGTCGACGGTGATCAGCGCCTTGTGCCGGGCGCGCATCGCGGCCGAACCGAAGCCCGCGCGCTCGGCGGCACCCGGCGCGAGGTTCTGGATCAGCACGTCGGCCTTGCCGATCAGGCGGTGCAGCAGGGCCAAGTCGTCGGTCTGCTTGAAGTCGAGCACGACCGACTGCTTGCCGCGGTTCAGCCAGACGAAATAAGTGCTGAGGCCGTGCACGTAGCTGTCGTAGCCGCGCGCGAAATCGCCCTCGGGCCGCTCGATCTTGATCACCCGCGCGCCGGCATCCGCCAGGCGAGCCGAGCAATAAGGCGCGGCCACCGCCTGCTCGACGCTCACCACCAACAGGCCGTCCAACGCACCTCGCATGTCGCTCCTTGTCCTTCGCGGCCGGCAACATATGCCATAGTGACGGCAGAACAAGACGCGTGAGGAGCGAAATGCCGGGACCGCTGGCGGGCGTGAAGGTGATCGATCTGACGGCCGTGCTGCTGGGGCCGTTCGCCACGCAGCATCTCGCCGACATGGGCGCCGACGTGATCAAGGTCGAGCCGCCGGAAGGCGATCTGCTGCGGCTGTCGGGCGGCTCGATGGGCCGCGACAAGAGCATGGGACCGATCTACATGGCGGCCAACCGCAACAAGCGCTCGCTCTGCCTCGACCTCAAGAAGCCGCGCGCCGTCGAGGTCCTGAAAGGCCTGATCAAAAACGCCGACCTGTTCATCCACAACAGCCGGCCGGCGGCCATCGAGCGGCTGGGCCTGGGCTACGACGAGTTGAAGAAGGTCAACCCGTCGATCATCTACGCCTACTCGCTGGGCTATGCGCGCAAGGGACCGTACGGCCACAAGCCCGCCTTCGACGACCTGGTGCAGGGCGTGTCGGGCGCGGCCTCGCTGCAGAGCCGGGTCGACGGCGAGCAGCCGAAGTTCATACCGAGCCTGATCGCTGACAAGACCACGGGGCTCCATCTCTGCATCGCCGTGCTGGGCGCGCTCTACCATCGCAAGTGCACCGGCGAGGGCCAGATGATCGAAGTGCCGATGCTGGAGACCTTGGCCTCGTTCTGGCTGACCGAGCATCTGTTCGGCGAGACCTGGACGCCGGGCCGCGGCGCGATGGGCTACGACCGCATCATCAACAAGTACCGCCACCCGTTCCCGACGCGGGACGGCTACATCTGCGCGCTGCCCTACACCGACGCGCACTGGGTGCGCTTCTTCGAGATCGTCGAGCGGCCCGACCTCGCCAAGGACCCGCGCTTCTGCGACCGCACGGTGCGGCCCAAGCACTTCAGCGAGCTCTACCAGGTGCTCGATTCGCTGATGAAGCATCGCAGCACGCAGGAATGGCTCGACGCGTTCGACGAGGCCGACATTCCGGCGATGCCGGTGAACAC
>VBAF01000602.1 GCA_005884705.1 Alphaproteobacteria bacterium | reverse complement strand
CGTAGAGCTCGGCCTTCGGCCCGAAGCGGCGCACACCCTCGTACATCAGCTCGAGGATCTCCTTGGCGCTCCGGGTCGCCTTGAGACCGAGCGCCTTGGCCGAGCGCACGACCCGTTCCGCATGGAGGTCGAGGTCCGGCCCGCAGCCCTCGAAGGCGCGGCCGCCGTCGAACACCATCGAGCCCAGCCAGAAGGCGTGATCGCGCGGGCCCAGGATGGCGGGATTGCCCTCGTGCCACGTGTCGTTCCAGTAGGTGAGCGTGTCCATTTCGTCCTCGGTCTCGGAAGCCGGCGGGCATAGCAGATTCCCATGGGCCCGGCAGCCCTCCTGGCACTGGCCGCGACGGCCTGTTTTGCTTGGGGTCAGGTCCTAATCCAGTTTGGCCTGCGCGTGCCGCCGCCCGTTGAGATCGTGGCGACAGGGTGGCAGTCGGGCGGCCCAAATACCCTTTTTGAGCAGGGCACGTGCACGCGGGTCGAAGCGTAATGGTTGGTACGGAAGTGGCCATCCAGAGGCCGCGTCCAACAAGGAGGCAAGTCATGCTGAAGCGTACTCTTTTCACCGCTCTTGCCGCCGCTGCAGTTTCCACGTCGGCGCTGATCGCTCCGTCGATGCTGACGCCGGCGGCCGCGCAGGGCATCAACATCCAGATCGGCACGCCGCCCCCGGCGCCGATTTACGAGGTCGTCCCGGCGCCGCGCGCCGGCTACGTCTGGGCGCCGGGCTATCACCGCTACGACAATGGCCGCTACGTGTGGACGTCGGGCCGCTGGATGGCGGAGCGTCCGGGCTATCGCTGGATCGGCGATCGCTGGGAGCACGGCCCGAACGGCTACTATCACAACGGCGTCCCCGATCGTTACCAGCGCTTCGGCGCCTATGGCGACCGGGACCGTGATGGCGTGCCCAACATCTACGATCGAAGCCCGGACAACCCCTATCGACGCTAGCTTGTAGCCAAGCGTCGAAACGAGGAAGCGGGGCGCCTTGGGCGCCCCGCTTTCTTTTTGCTATCTTCCCGGCCACTCACCGGGAGAATGTCTTGCCGCTGCGCGTCGACCGTTTCGGTCTCTCCGTCGCCCTTGCCACACCGTTCGCCGAGGACCGTTCAATCGACCTGCCGCGCCTGGTGGCGCACGGCCTGCAATCGCTGGCCGACGGCTGCAAGAGCCTGACGGTATTCGGCACGACGGGCGAGGGCGCCTCGGCCCTGGTCGGCGCTGGCGTCGATCCGCGCACGCAGCTCGTCGTCGGCATTGCGGCGTCGTCGGTCGAGGATGCGATCGCGCAGGGCCGCGCCGGCCTGGTGCTGGGCTGCCCGAGCTTCCTGCTGGCACCGCCGTTCTATTTCAAGAACCCGGGCGACGAGGGGCTGTTCGACTGGATCGCCGCCGTGCTCACCGGACTCGGACCGAAGGCCAGCAACGTCATCCTCTATCACATCCCGCAGGTTACCTCGGTCGGCCTGTCGGTCGCGCTGATCGATCGCCTGAAGAAGGCCTTCCCGAACCAGGTGAAGGGCGTGAAGGATTCGTCCGGCAGCTGGGAGAACACCCAGGCGCTGCTGACGCACCATTCGGACCTGCACATCCTGATCGGCGACGAGCGACTGCTGGCGCGCGGCATGCAACTCGGCGCCTCGGGCACGATCTGTGGCCTGGCCAATATCGCGCCCGATCTCATGCGGGCGCCGGTCAACGGCGTAGAGGAGCCGCGGATCGCTGCCCTGATCGAGCTGCTGTTGCCGTTCGCGGTGACGGCGGCGGTCAAGGCGCTGGTCGGCCATCGTCGCGACGATCCGATCGCCTGGAGCCGCATGCGTGCGCCGCTGCGTTCGCTGAGCGAAGCCGAGTGCCGCAAGCTGTTCGCTGCCGTCGACGCCATTCGCGCCAAGCGCGCGGCTTAGGGTACTAGGGGGCGCCACTGGAGTGGCGCGCGCCCAGCGACGACTTGCTAGACTGCGCCCGCAAGGGAAGGAAAACAGACAATGCCCGCACCGCTCACCATCCGCCTGCACCCCAACGACAATGTCGTCGTGGCGCGCATGGACATCCTGCCCAACACCCGGATCGAGGGCGACGTCGCGGCGCTGACGCGTGTGCCGCCGGGCCACAAGATCCTGACCCGCGCGGTCAAGAAAGGCGAGCCGCTGCGCAAGTACAACCAGATCATCGGCTTCGCGACCGACGACCTGCCGCCGGGTTCGCACATCCACACCCACAACTGCGTCATGGGCGACTTCGAGCGCGACTATGCGTTCTGCGCCGACGCCCATCCGACCGCATATGTGAACCCACCGGCGACCTTCATGGGCTATCGCCGTACCGACGGCCGCGCCGCCACGCGCAACTACATCGGCATCGTCACCACGGTGAACTGCTCGGCCGCGACCAGCCGCATGATCGCCAAGCACCTCGAGCCGCTGTTAGCGCAGTATCCCAACATCGACGGCGTTGTGCCGCTCACCCATGGCGGCGGCTGCGGCATGGCGGCGTCGGGCCTTGAGATGGACGTGCTGCGCCGCACGCTGGCGGGCTACACCCGCCATGCCAACATGGCGGCGGTCGTGGTGCTGGGTCTCGGCTGCGAGACCAACCAGATCTCCGGCCTGATGGATGCCGAGGGCTTGCAGGAGGGACCCAAGCTGATCCCGATGGCAATTCAGGACGAGGGCGGTGTCTCCAAGACCGTGATGCGCGCCGTCGGCTTCCTGAAAGAGCTGCTGCCCGAGGCCAACAACCTCGAGCGCGAGCCGATCCCGGTGAGCGAGTTGATTCTTGCGCTGCAATGCGGCGGCTCGGACGGCTACTCCGGCATCTCGGCCAATCCGGCGCTCGGCGCTGCGGTCGACCTGCTGGTGCGCCACGGCGGCACGGCGGTGCTGTCGGAGACGCCGGAGATCTATGGCGCCGAGCACCTGCTGACCCGGCGGGCGGTGAGCCGCGAGGTCGGCGAGAAGATCGTCAAGCGCATCAAGTGGTGGGAGGACCATTGCGCCCGCACCGGCGGCGAGATGAACAACAATCCTTCGCCCGGCAACAAGG
>VBAF01000601.1 GCA_005884705.1 Alphaproteobacteria bacterium | reverse complement strand
TTGACGTCGTCGACCGGCACCCAGCACTGGCCGTGATAGACGTCGCCCGGGAAGGCGACCGGCACGAGCGCGTGGTTGGGCATCAGGAATTGCGAGATGCGCCAGTATTTGTCGGCACCGTCGGTCTTGCGCGCCGCGCCGATGACCAGCCCGGTGTCGTGGCCGGCGATCGCGAACCTGGGCCGCGGGTCGTCCATCACCCAGCGGATGCGGTCCTGCAGCTCCGATCCCGCGCCGATCGCCGAGGTGCTGCGGAAGATCTCGAGCTTGGTCTGTTCGTCCTGGGTCGGCACCTTGTGCAGGAACGAGAAGTGCGCGGTGTCGATGGCACCTTCCAGGCTCTGGACCCAATTGCCGTCCTGCCACTTCTTGGAGACGTAACGATGGGATGCCGGCACCAGGCCGAGCTCGAGCTGCGGCAACTCCGGCATGCCCTCGCGCGGTCCCAGATAGACCCAGACGATGTCGGCCCATTCGCGCACCGGATAGGCGAGCAGCTTGATGGTGTCCTTGTAGGAAGAACCCGGCGGCGAGGTCGGGAGATCGACACAGTTGCCGTCGACGTCGAACTTCCAGCCGTGGAAGGCGCAGCGGATGCCACAGTCCTCGTTGCGGCCATAGTAGAGATTGGCACCGCGATGCGGGCAGTGCGGCTCGACGATGCCGACGCGGCCGTTGCTGTCGCGGAAGGCGAGGAGATCCTCGCCGAGCAGCCTGATCTTCTTCGGCGGGCCGTCGCGCTCCGGCAGTTCCTCGGAGAGCAGCGCCGGCATCCAGAACCGGCGTAGCAAGGCGCCCATCGGCGTACCCGTGCCGCTGCGGGTCAGGAAGTCATTGTCGGCCGGGCTCAGCATCACTCACCCAAGCCGTACTGCGTGCCGACATAGCCGTGCGCGTGGCCGAAGCGCGCGGTCATGACGGCATCGAGAGTCTTGTCCGGTCCCGCGACCGCGCCGCCGGCTCGGACGGCGTAACGGTGCGACGCGGCGGCGGCCTTGGGCTCATGGCCGGTCTGCAACGCGCAGCTTGCGGAACTCGACGATCGCCACATCGGTCGGGCCGAGATGCTCCCGGGTGCGGTCCTGGACCGGCCCCATGCTGTCCTGGATCGCGGCGTCCTGTTCGCTCACCCCCTCGATGCCGGTGAAGGTGTCGTGCTTCTGGACCTGGCGGTCGAGCAGGTAGTCGTTGTGCGCGTTGCGCAGCGGCACGTAGTTGTCGTCGACTTCGGCATGGACGTTGAAGCCGCCGTCGAACTTGGCGCGCTCGGCGTTGCTGAACGGCCGGTCGGGCTGCCAGCAGTAGGTGTAGATCCAGCACGATGCATCATCGACCGGCACCCAGCATTGGCCGTAGTAGATCTCGCCCGGGAAGGCGGTCGGCGTATAGGCGTGGTTGGGCATCAGGAACTGCGAGATGAGCCAGTAGAGATCGGCCCCGTCGGTCTTGCGGGCCGCGCCGATCAGCAGGCCGGCGTCGTGGCCGTGCACGGTGAACTTTGGCCGCGGGTCGTCGTGGATCCAACGGATGCGATCGTCCGGCGTCGATTGGTCGGCGATGGCGGCCTTGGCCAGCGCGGCGCGCGCCTTGGCCTCGTCCTTGGCGAGCACCGCATGCAGGAAGGAGAAGTGCGCTGTGTCGAGCGCGCCCTCGACGCTCTGCACCCAGTTGCAGTCCTGCCATTTCTTGGTGACGTAGCGGCTCGAGCCGGGCACCAGGCCGAATTCGAGCTGCGGCAACTCGGGCATCTTCCCCTGTGGGCCCATGTAGACCCAGACCATGTCGGCCCATTCTCGCACCGGGTAGGCGAAAAGCTTGATGGTGTTCTTGTAGGAAGACTCCGGTGGCGAGGTCGGCAGGTCGACGCAGTTGCCGTCGACGTCGAACTTCCAGCCGTGGAAGGCGCAGCGGATGCCGCAGTCCTCGTTGCGGCCGAAATAGAGGTTGGCCCCGCGATGTGGACAGTGCGGCTCGACGATGCCGATTCGGCCGTTGCTGTCGCGGAAGGCGAGCAGGTCTTCGCCCAGCAGCTTGATCTTCTTGGGCGGGCCGTCGCGCTCGGGCAGCTCCTCGGACAAAAGCGCCGGCACCCAGAAGCGGCGCAACAGCTCGCCCATCGGCGTGCCCCTGCCGGTGCGGGTCAGCAACTCGTTGTCCGCCGTGCTCAGCATGCTCCGTCCCTTGTTGCGTCCCTCGTTGCGTCCCTAGGCCGTCGCTTTGGCCAAAGCTTGCTCCAAGTCGGCAATGATGTCCTCTGCCGTTTCGATGCCTATCGACAGGCGGATCACGTCGGGGCCGGCGCCGGCGGCGACACGCTGTTCGTCGGTCAGCTGGCGATGGGTGGTCGAGGCGGGATGGATGATCAGGCTCTTGGCGTCGCCGATATTGGCGAGGTGCGAGAAGAGGTCGACGCCGTCGACCACCTTGACGCCGACCGCGTAGCCGCCCTTGACGCCGAAGGTGAAGAC
This sequence comes from Alphaproteobacteria bacterium, assembly GCA_005884705.1. Lineage (GTDB taxonomy): Bacteria > Pseudomonadota > Alphaproteobacteria > Reyranellales > Reyranellaceae > Reyranella. Next base: position 192 of record VBAF01000601.1, on the reverse strand, counting down.
CGAGCCCGCGCCCTTGGGCAGGTATTTCTTGGCAAGCGCATGATATTTGTTCGACGGCAGGCCGGCATAGTTCACCCATGTCACCGCTGGATGCTTCTCCAGGTACTGCGCGACCTTGAGCGCATTGGCACAATGCCGTTCCATGCGCAGCCCCAGCGTCTCGATGCCGAGCATGGTGAGCCAGGCGTTGAA
>VBAF01000289.1:6710-8119 GCA_005884705.1 Alphaproteobacteria bacterium | reverse complement strand
GGCTTTCTCGGTGGCCTACGAGCGGGCTGGTCATGGCCCGCGCGGTCCCCTAAAAACCGTGGCCGCCAACCATCCGACGGAATCCGCCCCATGAAACCGCCCACCGTGCTCATCGACCGCCATCCCGGCCGTTCCACCCAGTCGATCGGGCTGGCGCGGGCGATCGGCACCGATCCAGACCTGATCCACGAGCCGTCGGTCGGCGTCGTCGGCACCAAGGGCGACAGCCAGTGCTATCTCGGTGTCATGGCCAAGGTTGAAGCGATCCACGCGCAGCTGAAGGGCCGCATCGGCGCCGGCCAGGGCCAGCTCAAGCTGCGCCTGGTCCAGCCCGAGTACACGATCGCCACGTCGGATGGTATCCGCAACGGCACGCGCGAGATGCGCTACTCGCTGATCGGCCGCGAGGTGACCAACGATGCGCTGTGCGAGCATCTCAGCGCCAGCGGCCTCGCCGGCACGATTGCGGTCGTCGCGTGCGACAAGCCGCCGGTCGGCACCCTGGCCGCCCTGCTCGAGCACAACCGGCCCGCGATCATCATGTCGGACGGCCCGATCCATCCCGGCAAGGATCCCAAGACCGGCGAGGCGCTCGACATCGTCAGCGCCTACCAGGTCGCCGGCAATCCGGATGCGGCGTTTCGTGACCATATCGCCCGCCATGCCTGCCCGGGGATCGGCAGCTGCGGCGGCATGTTCACCTACAACACCATGCAGACCTTCATCGGCGTGGTCGGCATGCAGCCGCTGCACATGGTGCTGGTCGGCCTGCTGGCGAACCTGATCGAGAAGGACCTCAAGCCGCGCGACATCGTGGTACGCGATTCGATCCGCAACGCGATGATCGTCGCCATGGCGATCGGCGGCTCGACCAACGTCACCCTGCACGGTCCCGAGATCGCCCGCGCCGCGGGTTTCGCCGACTTCTGGAAGGAGATCATGACGCCGGAGGAGTTCAACTACCTCTCGCAGCATGTCATCCCGGTGCTGACCGATGCGCGGCCTTACGGCAAGTATTCGATGGTCGACATCGACAAGGTCGGCGGCGTGCAGGTGATCGTGCGCGAACTGCTCGAGGCGGGACTGCTGAACGGCGACGTTCTCACCTGCACCGGCGAGACTCTGGCGGCCCAGGTCAAACGTCTCGGCGCGAAGAAGGCCGACGGCCGGGTCATCCATCCGGTCGACAAGCCCTACAAGCCGACCGGCGGCCTGCGCGTGCTGGGCGGCAACCTGTCGCCCGACTTCTCGGCGATCCTCAAGCTCGCCGGCGTCGAAGGCGGGCTGGAGAACAATCTGTTCCGCGGCAAGGCGCGCGTCTTCGAGGGCGAGCAGGCGCTGCTCGACGCGCTCGACAAGACGCCCGAGCGCTTCCAGAACCACGACATGGTGATCGTGCGCTACGAGGG